>URDZ01000008.1:0-31793 GCA_900546725.1 uncultured Collinsella sp.
CCCGCCTGCCCGACGGCTACGACACCATGCTCACCGGCAACGGCGCGCAGCTGTCGCAGGGCCAGCGCCAGCTGATTTCGATCGCACGCGCCGCCGTCGCCGATCCGCCGGCAATGATTCTGGACGAGGCCACGAGCTCCATCGACACCCGCACCGAGGCCATCGTGCAGGCCGGCATGGATAAGCTCATGGAGGGCCGCACGACGTTTGTCATCGCGCATCGCCTCTCCACCGTGCGCAACTCCGACGCGATCATCTGCCTGGATCATGGCCGTATCATCGAGCGCGGCAACCACGACGAGCTGATCGCCAAGCGCGGGTATTACTACCAGCTCTACACCGGAGCGTTTGAGCTGGAGTAGTTCGGCCCGCCGAGATGGCCGATTTGCCGCTCATTCGTCGGGCATGACCCTAAGGTCAATGCCCTCCTCTTTCGGGGCAAATCGACTCATCTCAACGACCCAAACACAATGCACCGCAACGCATAAGCCCCCGCAGTTCATATGAGCTGTGGGGGCTTTTTTCATGCCAGCCGGAAACCGTATCCCACTTTTCGGGCTCAGAATGGGATGCCGTTTCCCGCTGGCCCCCTCCGGGAAACGGCATCCCATTTCAAGGGCATAAACCGGGATGTGGTTTCCCCTAACGGCACCTTTGGGAAGCCGCATCCCACTCTGTACGCACAAAACGGGATGAGCTGTCCCATGGTGATCCAAGACCAGAAGCATGTCCGATAGCGCGGCCAGGTCAAGAACAACAAGGCAAGCGTCACGCCAATTTGGACGAGCGTCTGCTGCAGTTTAAGGCTGCTGGCCCATATGGTAGAGTTAACCACCCATGAATTTCAGCACACTGCGTGCTACCTGTTCTTTTGTCATTTAGGGAAGTGAACTTGTGAATACTTCTGTCGCCAAGAAGGCCAGCCAGGCGGTGCGCCTGCTCATGATGGTGCTCACGGCAGTTCTCATCTTCTTCTTCATCAATGTCATGCTGCTCGTCTCCGATATCCAGGGCACGGCGCGTGTGGTCAACTACGCCGGCCTGGTGCGCGGCACCACGCAGCGAATCGTTAAGCTCGAGGACGCGGGCCAGCCTCAAGATGACCTGCTCAAAGCCGTGGATTCATACATCAACGGCTTGCGTTACGGAAGTGACGACCTCAACCTCGTCCGTCTCGACGACGATGAGTATCAGGCAAAGATGACCGAGCTTGCAAATTATTATGATGAGCTTTGCGCCGAGATTAGCCGCGTGCGCGAAGTCGGCTACGAGAGCACCGACATCATCTCCATGAGCGAGGAGTTCTTTGGCATTTGCGACGATGCTACGCGACTCGCAGAGGACTACTCTCAGGAGAAGGCGTCGGCGCTCAACTATCTCGAGGGCTTGGTGATCATCGACATCGTGGGCTTGGTGGCGACCTTTGCGGTCGAACTTGTTCGCGCGGTGCGCACTGCCGCGCTCAACCGCGAGCTGCAGAGCAAAGTCTATCTCGACGAAGCCACAGGACTGCCCAATAAGAATAAGTGCGAGGAGATCTTGGGGCAGGAGCAGCCTGTCTCCGCGGAGGCGCCCGTTGCGCTGTGCGTCTTCGATCTTAACAATCTGCATATGGTCAATAACAACTTCGGCCATGAGAAGGGCGATGAATACATTCGCTCTTTTGCCCAACAACTGGGAAGTGTGGCGTCCGAGACCTGCTTTGTGGGTCGCGACGGCGGCGATGAGTTTATCGCGGTGCTGTGGGATGCCGACCGAGCCGCTGTGGAATCCTGTCTCGCTCGGGTTCGTGCGAACGTGAACGAGTATTCCGGGGCTCACCCCGACATGCCTATCAGCTATGCGGTGGGCTACGCGCTTTCCAGTGATTTTGATGAACCGCCTATGATGCGTGAGCTCTTTTCTCAGGCCGACAAAAACATGTACATCGACAAGAACCGCGTAAAGACAGCCGAGGCAGCCGGGCCGCAACGCGAGGACCGCTAAACCCGTAGCAAAGGGTAGCTAATTTGGGACGGGACTCTTTTGGCTATTTGAGAAGTTGTGCCATGGCGTTGACGAATTTTTGTACTTGGAGGGTTGGCTCGAGCGGGTAGTGCAGAAAGACCGGCACCTCTCGCCCGCAGAGGAACGGCACGCCCACAAAGACCGGGTGCACGCCCGACCATGCGCCGCAGGTGAGCACCGCGTCGCCCTTTTCCTCTGCCTCGTTAAAGAGCGCAAAGTCAAAGCTATCCACATCGATCACGTCCACGCCGCCGTCGGCCAAAAGGTCGATACGCAGGCTGTCCATGGCGTCGTTGCCGTGGCGGAGCACGCGCAGGCGCATGCCCTCCAGGTCGGCAACCGTAATGCGCGTCTTACGCGCCAGCGGGCTCATGCGCGGCACGTCGATATAAAACGGCACGTTGACAATGCGGAGCTTTTGGCAGGCATCGCCCCAGCGTGGGGTCGAAAAACTCGACTGCACCACATCGACCTCGCGGCCCAAGCTGCGCATAACGGTCTCGCGCGCGTCGTAGAGGTCGCTTACCGGCACGATCTCAAATCGCAGCGACGGTTCCAAATCGTGGATGCCCGACCACATCGACAGCGTTTGGCGCCCCGGGCACATCATCGACACGCCCAGGCGCACGGCGCCGCCATCGCCCGCCGCGCGTCGGGCACGGCGCAACGCGTCCTCGGACTGCCGCATGATCGAGCGCGCATCGTCCACCAGCAGAGCACCCGCCGGCGTCACCTTGACGCCCGAGTGCGAGCGTTCGAACAGCGTGATGCCGAACTCGGCCTCGAAGCCCGACACCTGCTTGACGAGCGCCGGAGTCGACACACGCATTTTTGCCGCCGCACGCGAGAAGCTTCCCAGCTCCGCGGCGGCCGATATGGCCTCGAGTCGTCGATCGTACACGTCAATCTCCCGTTTTCGCGCCCGTGACCGCATGGGGCCACAGGGGGTTGTTTTCGCAGGTCACGCGCTCAATTGAGAATAAACTGCATCGCACAGTGTAAACCTACGGTTAACGCTATTCTAACAAATATGCAATTCACCTGCGCAAATGCAAAGCATACGATAACCAGCGAAAACCACGTGGGTCGATTAATGGGAGCGGCCCACCGGGAGGCACAAGAAGGGAAGTTCCTATGAGCAATTGGCTTAAGCTCGAGGGCGATGTCTGCGCCGTGACTGGCGCGCTCGGCGGTATGGGCGCCGAGATCTGCCGCGAGTTCGCCCGCAATGGCGCCAACGTCGTCATGCTCGACCTGGACGAGGAGAAGGTCAAGGCCGCTGCCGCCGACCTCGCTGCCGAATTTGGCATCCACGCCGAGGGCTACAAGATGAACGCCACCGACGAGGCCGAGGTTCAGGCTGCCGTCGACGCAACCATCGCCAACTTCGGCCGCGTCGACGTCCTCGTCAACACCGCCGGTATCCTGCGCTTCGCCGCCATGGAGGACCTGCCGCTGAGCGACTGGGAGCAGGTGCTCAACGTCAACCTCACCGGTTACTTCATCACCTCGCAGCGCTTTGGTCGCGAGATGATCAAGGCCGGCCAGGGTCGCCTGGTGCACATCTCGACCGTCGCCAGCCACTCCCCCGAGACGTTCTCGGGCGTGTACAGCTCCACCAAGGCCGGCGTCAACATGATGTCCAAGATGCTCGCCGCCGAGTGGGGCCCCTACGGCGTCCGCTCCAACTGCGTCGAACCCTGCTTCGTTAAGACCCCGATGTCGGCCAACTTCTACGCCGACCCCGAGGTCGAAAAGAGCCGCAGCCGTCTGATCGCCACGCGCCGCATCGGCGAGGTCAGCGATATCGCCAACGCCGTCATGTTCCTGGCGTCCAAGCGCTCGGACTTTACCACCGGCGACGCCATCAAGGTCGACGGCGGCTTCTCCAACATGATGGGCGACCTCACCGCCAAGCCCGGCGGCCGTCGCGCCTATGCCGACAACTACCTTAAGAACAAGGGTGTCGAGCTCTGGTCCGATGAGTCCGGCGTCGCCAAGCCGACTGACCAGTAAACCAACCTGACAGGGAGGTCCCGCGGACACGCCCGCTCCTCCCCCGTATCGATTAGAAAGAGTCCAATGGCTTCCACCAACTCCAACAAGGGTCGCGCCGTCGTGCTTTCCGCCGCGTGCGTCACCATGTTCTTCATCAGCTCCATCGCGCTGTATTCCGTCGTGAGCAAGAACCTGCTCGCCGTCTACCCCGAGTGGTCGAGCGCCCTTACCTGGGCGTTCCCGGTCTTTCAGACCATCATGGCCGTGACGGGCATCTTCGCCGGCCGCATCTCCGATAAGATCGGCCCGCGCAACGTCGTGATCGCCGCCGCCGCGTGCTACGGCGTGGGCTGGTTCATGTCCGGCACCGTCACCGAGCCGTGGCAGTTCTACCTGTGGTTCTCGCTCGTCGCCGCCATCGGCAACGGCCTGGGCTACAACCCGGCGCTCACCACCGGCCAAAAGTGGTTCATCGACAAGAAGGGCCTTGCCTCCGGCATCACCCTGGCCGCTTCGACCGCCGGCCCCGCCGTGCTGTCCCCGGTGCTCGCCTCGCTGCTCATCCCGAGCCTGGGCATCTTTGGCGCCCTCAAGGCACTCGGCGTCATCTTCTTTGTGACGATCGCCGCCTCCGCCCTGTTCCTGAAGGCCCCCGAGGCCGGTTGGCTGCCCGAGGGCTTCGAGGCCCCCAAGGGTGGCGCACATGCCGGCACCTTCGGTGACCTCACCCCGGGCGAGATGGTCAAGACCCCGCGCTTCTGGGTCCTCATCATCACCTTCGCCTTCGCCGCCACCGCGGGTACCCTGCTCGTGGGCAAGGTTGCCTCCATCGCCGCCGTCCAGCTCTTCGCCGACCCCACGAGCGCCGCGGCCGTCGCCCTCGGCGGTGTGGTGGTCTCCGTCAACACCTGCGCCAACCTGGTCGGCCGCCTGTCCTTTGGCCAGATCATCGACAAGCTCGGCGCCTATAAGTCGCTGCTCATCAGCCTTGTCGTCACCATCGTCGCGCTCGTCATCATGTCGATGAGCTTTACGCAGAGCATGTTCTTTGTGGCACTCGCCCTGCTCGGCTTTAGCTTTGGCGCCCTGCTCGTCATCTACCCGCCGCTCACCGGTGGCGCCTTTGGCACCAGCAACATCGGCGTCAACTACGGCATCATGTTCCTGGGCTATGCCGCTTCCACCTGGATCAGCCAGCCCATCACCGCCGTGCTGTATCACGCCGAGGCCGGCAGCGCCGCCTACCAGCAGTCTTTCTACGGCGCCATTGTGATCGCCGCCATCGCCGTCGTGCTCACCGTCTACATGATGGTCTCCGACAGCAAGAAGAAGTCCGCTTAGTTTTACCGATGCGACAAAGGGACAGCCCCTCTGTCGCATTCCACCGGTCACCAGTATTAAGGAGTCGAAATGTCTGAGCTCAACCCCGTCCGCATTGCCGTTATCGGCGCCGGCGCCATGGGCCGCAACCACATCCGCTTTGTCACCGAGGAGCCCGAGGCCGAGCTCGTCGCCATCGCCGACGCCTTTGAGGGCGCCCGCGCCACGGCCGAGGCCGCCGGCGTGCCGTTCTTTACCGATCCCGCCCAGATGATGGACGAGGTCAAGCCCGAGGCCGTCATCATCGCCACCCCCAACGACCTGCACCTGGGCGTTGCCCGCGAGGCCGTGAAGCGCAACATCGTGCCGCTGGTCGAAAAGCCGATCTCCAACGACCTCGAGGATGCCCAGGCCTTTGCCGCCGAGGCCGAGACCGCCGGCGTGCCCGTACTCGTGGGTCAGCACCGTCGCCACAATCCCTTCGTCAACAAGGCCAAGGAGATCATCGAGTCCGGCGAGCTGGGCAAGCTCACCGTGTCGAGCTTCCACTACATGATCTATAAGAATGACGAGTACTTCGATGTCGAGTGGCGCCGCAAGAAGGGTGCCGGACCGATCCTGGTCAACCTGGTGCACGACGTCGACCTGCTCCGCTACCTGCTGGGCGAGCCCGTTGCCGTCCAGGGCATGCAGTCCAGCGCCGCCCGCGGTTTTGAGACCGAGGACTCCGCCGTGGTCAACGTCCGTTTTGCCGATGGCGCGCTCGCAAGCATGACCATCTCTGACGCCACCGCCAGCCCCTGGAACTGGGAGGCCACCGCTCGCGAGGATCCGCAGTACCGCCCCTTCGACGCCGACGCCTATTTTATCGGTGGCACCAAGGGCGCCCTTTCGCTGCCCCGCCTGCACCAGTTCTCCTACGACGGTGCCTCCAACTGGCACAAGCCGCTGCAGATGGAGATCCCGGCTGTGGACCCGGCGCTGCCGCACAAGATGCAGCTCAGGCACTTTGTGAAGGTCGTCCGCCGCGAGGTCGAGCCCGTCGTGACCCCCGCCGACAACGTTAAGACGCTCACGCTGCTTAACGCCATCAAGGAGGCCGCCGAGACCGGCCAGCTCGTCGAGCTGTAATGCCTTAAGAGCGGCCGCGGCAGAAGCCCCATGCCGAGCCCCTCGGTCCGCCACCAATAAGCCCCTCTTCTTTGCCCCGCGAGCAGCCTCATGCCCGCGGGGCTTTTTGCTACTTCGCTGACGATTTTTCTGAGACGGGGGCTATTTTGCACCTCGGCTTGATTCGTTCGCCACGAAACGCACCTATCTACTACGTTTAACCGATCGCCCTCAACCATGCCAAATTTCGCGAAATAAAAACTGCAGGTAGACGGCTTGCCGATTTTCGGAAAACCCAGGCATGGTCGACCTATACGGTTCAAACGTAGTAGATGGGCCGTTTTCATGGCGCAGCCCCAAAACAGTCTTTTGGGACGGGTGGTATCCTTGGTAGCCCTGTGCTGCAAACGCACCTCAAACGCAAGGAGTCCCATGGATCTTATCGCCCAGCTCGCCCGCGAGCTCAACCTTAAGGCTGACAACATCGAGGCAGCCGTCAAGCTCATCGACGAGGGCAACACCATCCCCTTTATCTCGCGCTACCGCAAGGAAGCCACGGGCGGCATGGACGACGTCGCCCTGCGCGCCCTCGACGAGCGCCTGTCCTACCTGCGCAATCTTGAGCAGCGCAAAGAGGACGTCATTCTGCTCATCGACGCCCAGGGCAAGCTCACGCCCGAACTCGAACAGCAAATTCGCGAGGCCACGCAGCTCCAGCGTGTCGAGGACCTCTACAAGCCCTACCGCAAAAAGCGCATGACCCGCGCGCAAAAGGCCCGCGAGGCCGGCCTGGAGCCGCTCGCCAACATGATCATCATGCAGGCCTCGGCCAAGGGCAGCGCACTCGACGCCGCCGCGGCATACGTCAACGAGGAGGCCGGCTTCGACACGCCCGAGAAGGCGCTAGCCGGCGCCGCCGACATCGTGGCCGAGACGGTGGCCGAAGACCCTGAGAACGTCGCCGACCTGCGTGCCTTTACGCAAAACACCGCCGACATCGTCGTCGAGGCCACCGACCCCGCCGAGAAGACCCCCTACGAGCCCTACTACAACTTTGACGAGCCGCTGCGCCGTATACCCAACCACCGCGTGCTGGCTATCGACCGCGGTGAGCGCGAGGGCAAACTCCGCGTGCACGTGAACGTCGACGGCGCCGCCGCCACGGCGCGCCTCGGCAGCCGTTGGCCCCGACGCCAGGGCGTCTTCGCTCCTGTCTTTGACGCCGCTATCGCCGACGGCTACAAGCGCCTCATGGCCCCCTCGCTGGAGCGCGAGGCCCGCGCCAAACTCACCGTTCGCGCCCAGACCGAGGCCATCAACGTCTTTGCCAAGAATCTCGAAGGCTTGCTCTCGGCACGCCCCGTGCGCGGCGCCCGCGTGCTCGCGCTCGACCCGGGCTACCGCACGGGCTGCAAGGTCGCCGTCATGGACGAGACCGGCAAGCTGCTCGACCACGGCGTGGTCTACCCCACCAAGCCGCGCCACGACGTCGCCGGCACCAAGCGCGAGCTCGCCCGCCTCGTCAAGAAGGACGGCGTCAACACCATCGTCATCGGCAACGGCACCGCCAGCCGCGAGACCGAGGAAGTCGTCTCGGAGTTCATTGCCGAGCAGGCACCCGGACTGCGATACACCATCGTCAACGAGGCCGGCGCGTCGGTGTACTCCGCCTCCGAGCTCGCCAGCCAGGAATATCCCGACCTGGACGTCACCGTGCGCGGCGCCATGAGCCTGGGCCGCCGCCTGCAGGACCCGTTGGCAGAGCTCGTCAAGATTCCGCCCCAGTCCATCGGCGTGGGCCAGTACCAGCACGACCTTGACCAGGCTGAGCTCTCGCGCACCCTGGGCCACGTGGTGGAGGACGTCGTCAACCGCGTGGGTGTCGACGTCAACACTGCGAGTGCGAGCCTGCTGGGATACGTATCGGGCATCACGCCGAGCGTGGCCAAGAACATCGTGGCCTACCGCGAGGAAAACGGTGCCTTCACCGATCGCCGCCAGCTCAAGAAGGTCCCCAAGCTGGGACCCAAGGCATATCTCAACGCTGCAGGCTTTTTGCGAATTAGCGGCGGTAAGAACCCGCTCGACGCAACGAGCGTCCACCCCGAAAGCTACGAGGTGGCCACGTCCGTCTTGGAACGCGCCGGCGTTAAAGCAAGCGAGCTCAGCCGCGGCGGCGTGCCCGACATCGAGCGCCGCCTGGGCAGCATCTCGGCGCTGGCAAGCGACCTGGACTGCGGCACCCTCACGCTCATCGACATTGTCAACGAGCTCAAGAAGCCCGGTCGCGACCCGCGCGACGACGCGCCCGAGGTGGTCTTTAGCCGCTCGGCACTTTCCATCGACGACCTAGAGCCCGGCATGGAGCTCAAGGGCACGGTGCGCAACGTTGTGGACTTTGGCGCCTTCGTCGACGTGGGCGTGCACCAGGACGGCCTCGTGCACATCTCCAAGCTGGCCAACCGCTTCGTCAAGCACCCGAGCGACGTGGTGCGCGTCGGCGACACGGTAAAGGTGTGGGTGGAAAAGGTCGATCGCGACCGCAAGAAGATCTCGCTCACCATGGTGCAGGGGAAGTAGACCACCTAAAGCAAGGGTACCCCCTACAGCGGCGTGCAAAATCGCGAGTATTCTGCAATTTCTGCCGCTCCGAACGCCCCTCAGAGGCAATATAGTCAAAAACAGCCCCCGTTTTAGCATCATCAGAGCCAAAACGGGGGCTGTTCCGTGCTTCAACCAGTTGGTAAAAACCTTTACCTTGCTGAATATTCTCAATTTTGCACGGCGCAGGCGGGGGTACCTTTGTCCACGGCAGGATATGGAAGCCAATCACCAACCTACTTGTAAGCTCGTGTCGGCAGCCCCGGCCTTTCCTTTGCCTAGCGCGACCCTCGCGAAGCGCGTGAGCGATAGGGAAAGGAAAGGCCGGGGCGAACAACCCGCGGCGCAGCCAGTGTTCGCGTTACGGCAGGATATGGAAACCGAGCGAGGCGATATCCTTGGCAAAGCCGCGCACGGTGTCGAGCGAGACCTCGTACGGATCACGGCCGATGTTCTTGCGCTTGGCCAGGATGCTGTTGGGCACCGTGATGATCTGGCAACCGCAGGCTTCGGCCTGGTAGATGTTGATGAGCTCACGCGTGGACGCCCACAGGACCTCGCAGTTGGGCTTGGCGGCGGCCTTCTTGACCGACTCCGTCATAAACGGAATGGGGTCGACGCCGGTATCGGCGATACGGCCGGCAAAGAGCGAGATGATGGACGGCGTCTCGGCGTCAACGGCCTCGACCATCTCGTCGACCTGCTCGGGCGTAAAGATGGTGGTGACGTTAACCTTGATGCCGTCGGCCGAAAGCTTGCGGACCAGCTCGGCGGTGGACTCGCCCTTGGTGGTCACGCACGGAATCTTGACGTAGACGTTCTCGGCCCAGGTGGCGATCTCGCGAGCCTCGACCTCCATGGTCTCGACGTCGTCGGCAAAGACCTCAAACGACACAGACACATCGGTGATGTGGGCCAGGACCTCCTTGGCAAACGCGCGGTAATCCGTCACGCCGCCCTTCTTCATAAGGGACGGGTTGGTCGTGAAACCCTGAACGTTGCCGTTCTCGTACATGTCGAGCATGCCCTCGAGGTTTGCACCGTCAGCGAACACCTTGATTGCCATCTGCCTGATTCCTTTCGTTTGCACGCGGGCGTTGAACTGCTAAACACTTTACCTATGTTTATCAAGGCGTGAGCTGCGGGTTTTTATCTTCTCGGCGAACGGTATAAACGCTTTAGCGTTTTTGAGCACACCCTCCAGCGGCAAAACGATTTTGCAGGGCGGGCCGATTTGAACCGCCCGCCGCGGGTGAACGGTAATTGGCGGTTCCCGCTAGATCAACCCAAAGTGACGCATCGCTGTGACGGTACCGTCGTGTGCGACATCGTCGGTCACGTAGTCGGCGAGTGCCTTGACCTCGGGCATGGCGTTGCCCATGGCCACGGCCGTCTCGACCGCAGCGAGCATGCCCAGGTCGTTACCCGAATCGCCAAAGCCAAAGGTGCGCGCATTTCCCTCGCGGCCCAGATACGCCAGTGCTCGCGCCACGCCCACGCCCTTGTCAATGCCCTTGGGGCTCAGCTCGCGATTTTGACCACCGGTGTTGCACAGCTCAAACTCGCGATCGATAAAGCCGTCATCGCCGGCTACGCGAGCCAAACTGGGCACACTGAGGCATACCTTGCCCACGCGCAGACTGCCGTCGACGCGCATCTCCTCGGCGCTGTGCACCACAGAAGTGCCGATCAGAGACGACTGCTCAACGCCCACAGGCTCCAGCGCAAAGGTCGCAGCATTGGACTCGAAAAAAACCTCGATGCCGGCATCCACAACGCGACGCGCGAGCTCCGCGATAACGTCTTCGTCAAAGCAGTCCTCGTGTACCACACGGCCCTCGACCTCGAGCGTGGCACCCGCCATGGCAACGATGCCCGCGGGGTCAAGCGCACGCAGGCTATCGGCGATAAGCCACAGGGGGCGGCCCGTGCAGATAAATGCCTTGTGCCCCGCATCACGCAGTGCATGAAACGCCTCAACCACCGTCTGCGAGGGGCGAACCGCCGAAAAGTCCTTATCGGTCATATCGTCGGGATCGAACGACGTCAGCGTGCCGTCCACGTCAAAAAAGAGCACAGCGGGTTCGGGACACGCATCAATCATATGGGTTCCTTTCGAGGATAAGGGCAAACGAAGCATCCATCATATAATGGAGCGACGCAACCAGAGAGGTCACCCATGGAATTTTACGCAAGCTGCCCCGAGGGCTTTGAGTCCGCACTCGCCGATGAGCTTAAACGCCTCGGGCTTTCGCATGTTCGCCGGCTGAGGGGCCGCGCCACGTTTGAGGGCGAGCTCGAAGAAGGCTACCGCGCCTGTCTGCGGTCGCGCCTGGCGAGCCGCGTGTTCGTGGTACTCGGGCGCTTTGAGGCGCAGGATGCCGACGAGCTGTACGATGGCGTTTACGACATCGCCTGGGAGAGCATCGTCCGCCCCGGCGCCACCATCGCCATTACCGCCCGCGGCGTGACCGAGCAGCTGCGCAACACGCGCTTCTCGGCCCTGCGCGCCAAGGACGCATTGTGCGACCGCCTGGCCGAGACCACGGGCCGTCGCGCCGACGTCGATGCCGCCGACCCCGATGTTCACCTACTGCTTTCGTTGCGCCAGCGCCGCGCGAGCATAAGCCTGGACCTTTCGGGCGACCCGTGCCGGCGAGGGCGCGCACGTGCTGCGCCCCGACTACGCCGCTCTGGTGCTGGCGCAGGTCGGCTGGACCGCACTGTGCGAGCGCGAGCTGACGGCCGATGATTACGAGAATGAAGCCCTGCCCACGCTGATCGATGCCTCGTGCGCCGGCGGCGGTCTGCTGCTGGAGGCCGTGAATATTCTGACCGACCGCGCCCCGGGCGCCGCACGCGAGCGCTGGGGCTTTGAGGGCTGGCAGCTGCACGACGCCGCCCTGTGGGAGCAGCTGCGTGCCGAAGCGCACGAGCGCGAGACGACGGCACGCGAGCGCCAGGCGCGCATCGTTGCCGTGGATGTTGACCCCGCCGCCCGCAAGACTGCCGAGCGCATGGTTAAGTGCGCCGGCTACAAGCGTTTCGTCGACTTCTGCGCTGCCAAACCAGCCACCGTGCTGGACCATGTGGGTGCCGTCGCCGGCGCCGCCGTAGTCGCAGACACCACCGAGACCCCGCTTTCGCTCATGCACGACGCCATGACGCTGATCGGCGAGCTGCGCCGCGCGCCCGAGCTTACCGCCGCGCCGGTCGCCGCGCTCACCCGCGATGGACTTATGGCCCGCGCGCTCCATGCCGAGCCTGCGCGCTCCATCGCCGTCATGCCCAATAACGAGGAGGCGGCTCTTGAGGTTTGGCCCTCGCTCGACCACGCCGCCGCGGCATTTGAAGCTGCGACCAGCGCAAACACCGAGGAACAGTCCGCGGAAGCCGAAGACGAAGCCGCCAACGCCTCCATGCCCGAACCTGCCGCCACGCTCGACCTGGGCGACGGCAAGCCGCTGCCCGTGCTCATCCCGGAGTCCGAGCAGTTCGCCAACCGCCTGCGCAAGAATGCCCGTCTGCGCCGCAAGTGGGCCAAGCGCGAGGGCGTGAGCTGCTACCGCGTCTACGATGCCGACCTGCCCGACTACTCCGCCGCCATCGACCTGTACCAGGGTTGCCCGCAGACGCCGGGCCGCTGGCTCGTCATCGCCGAATACGCCGCGCCCAAGACCATCGACCCCGCGCTTGCCCAGGCACGCATGCTCGACATCTTGGCCATCGCGCCGCGCATCCTGGATGTTCCGGCCGAGCATGTGCACGCCAAGGCCCGCATGCGTTCGCGCGGCGGCTCGCAGTATGGCAAGCAGGGCGCCGGCAAGGGCGGATCGGGCGAGCGCGCCAACATCGCGCGCCGTCGCCTGCCGCTCATCGAAGAGGGCGGACTCACCTTTGCCGTCAACTTTGATGACTACCTGGATGTGGGCATCTTCTTGGATCACCGCGTCACCCGCAACCTGGTGCGCGAGCACGCCAAGCAGGCGCGCCGCTTCCTCAATCTGTTCGCCTATACCGGCACCGCCACCTGCTATGCGGCCGACGGCGGCGTCGAGGAAACCGTGACAGTCGACCTTTCCAACACCTACCTGGACTGGGCCGAGCGCAATATGCGCCAGAACGGCTTTGTTGGTCCGCAGCATCATTTTGTGCGCGACGACGTGCTCGCCTGGATTCGCGACCAGCGCCAGACGCGCAACCGCTGGGACCTGATTTTTGTCGATCCGCCCACGTTTTCGAACTCATCCAAGATGGGCCGCCGCACCTGGGATGTCCAGCGCGACCATGTTGAGCTTTTGGCCGGCGTATCGCGCCTGCTCGCACAGGGCGGCCACGCCATCTTTAGCTGCAACCTGCGCGGCTTCCGCCCCGAGACGCGTAAGCTCGCGCGTGCGGGCGTGGTGCTGGAGGACATTACGGCGCAGACCATCCCCGAGGATTTCGCGCGCAACCAGAAGGTGCATCATTGCTATATCGTGCGCCGCCTGCCCATCGAGGACGCCATGGCAGAGGTCGGCTTTAGCGCCGAGGAAATTGCCGAGCGCGTCGAGGAACTGCGTAACCCCGAGGCCCGCAAGCCTCGCGCGGCAGTGCCCGCGCACGCGCAGACCGGCAACGGCAAGTCCAACTTTGCCGGCAAACCCTCCCCTGCCGGCAAGTCCAAAAAGAAGAAGTTCTACGCCAGCAAGCCCAAGGGCAAATAACAAAGTTGCGGTGGAATACGGACTGTTTTGCCTGGAATTAGGCAAATTTAGACCGTATTTCACCGCAACTCATATTGGGATGGCGGATGCCGACCTATCCCTGGATGACCAATCGGTAACCGATACCCACGTGTGTCTGGATATAGCGCGGATGCGCGGGGTCGGACTCGATCTTCTTGCGCAACGTGCCCATAAAGACACGCAGGCTCGCCAGGTCGCTCTTGGTCGACGTGCCCCAAATCTCGTGCAAAATAAACTGGTGCGTCAGTACCTTGTCGGCGTTATGCGCCAGCAGGCACAGGAGCTTGTACTCAATCGGCGTCAGGTGCAACTCCTCGCCATCCATCGTGGCAATGCCGGCATCAAAATCGATATGCAGCTCACCGGTATCGAACGAGCCCTCGGAGACAACGCCGCCCGTTTGCGCATACGAAAGGCGCCTGAGCGTCGTGCGAATGCGCGCGAGCAGCTCCTCGACCGAAAACGGCTTGGTCAGATAGTCGTCGGCACCGGCATCGAGCGCGCGGATTTTGTCCGCATCCTCGCTGCGCGCCGAGACCACGATGATCGGCATGCCCGACCATGCGCGCACCGACTCCACCACCTTGACGCCGTCCATATCGGGCAGGCCCAGATCGAGCAGCACAATGCTCGGCGCCTGCGATGAGGCGGCGGCGATGGCGGCATGGGCAGTCTCCACAGCCATATGACGCAAGCCGTGCGCCTCGAGCGCGGCAACGATAAGGTTGCGGACAGCGGGGTCGTCCTCAACGACCAAGATGAGCGGTTTTACGGCAGAGTTCGGCACAGCGCTACTCCTTATCAAACGAAACATCGGCGACGGGAAGCTCAATCGTAAAGACCGAGCCGTGCGGGTCCGCCGCGGCAACCTCTATGCTACCGCCATGCGCCAGCACAATGGAGCGGCAGAGCGAAAGCCCCAGGCCAACGCTGCGGTGGCTGTCGGCCAGGCCATGGTTGGCGGTATAGAACGACTCAAAGATGCGTTCGCGATCCTCGGGTGCGATGCCCGGACCATCATCGGCCACCGAGCACGCCACGCGTCCATCGTCGACGCTAATCGAAATCATGATATGCGAGCCTGCGGGCGTATAGGTGATGGCGTTGTTCACCAGATTGACCACCAGCTGCACCATCAGGCGCGCATCGACGTTGACGAGCGCCGGCTCATCGCACGCCACCACCTTAAGGTCGTGCTCGCGCACGGCAGGGTTCACGTGGCGCAGCGCCTCCTCGACGATATCGTCCATGAGCTCGAGTGTGGTCGACAGGCGCATACCGCCACCCTCGAGCTTGGTGATGGCGAGCAGGTTCTCGACGGTGGCGTTGAGCCATTGCGCATCCGAGCGAATGGAAAGGAGCAGGCCGCGGCGCGTCTGGGCATCGAGCACCGCGGTGCCGGTCGAGCCCTGATCGAGCAGGACATCGGCGTTGCCCGAAATACTGGTGAGCGGCGTACGCAGATCGTGCGAGATGGAGCGCAGCAGGTTGGCGCGCAGCTGTTCGTTTTTGGCGAGCACCGCCGCCTCCTCGCGGGCCTCCATGGCGCGGGCGCGATCGAGTGCCAGCTCGCCTTCGCTCACGATGGCATCGGCAAGTGTTCGCTCCTCGTGCGTCAGCACGTCGGGCTCGGCAACGATAGCCAGCACGCCCACCACCGAGGCGGGGTCGCCCGAGCACGCGAAGCCGTCGCCTGTGCGAACCGTCAGGTAGATGCCATAAAACGCCGAGCCGCCAAACGTGGCGTCGAGCGGCGTTCCCACATAGGCGGATGCCGAGAGCCGCGGCGGCATCTGCGGCGCCAGTTCGTGCACCGGTGCGGCATCGCCCACGGCCGTGTATGTCGCACGCGGCAGCAGGTCATCGCCCTCGGCGTCGGCGCTGTACCACACGACCGGACAGCCCGAAAGACGCGCCAGCTGCGTGGCCATGGCATGGACAATCTGCTGCTGATCGGCGCACCGCTGCAGCATGCGGTTGGTCTCGAGCACCATATGCGTGCGGCGGTCGCTGGCGGCAGCCTGTGCCAAGGCACGGCGCAGGGCCAACGCAATCGAGCTCGACACAAGCGAGACCACGAACATGATGAAGAACATGCCGGGATAGCCGCGGTCGATAAGCGACAGCGAGTAGCGCGGGTCGACAAACAAGAAGTTGTAGAGCGCCACGGCGGCAGCCGAGCTCAGCAAGCAATACAGGCGACTCCAGGTAAAGAATGCGCACAGCTGAACGGCGAACACATAGACGATCATGATGCTCGGCGCGAGACCCGGATGGTCGAGCAGCGCGCCCACAATCGTCGCCGCGACCAGCAGCCCCACCGATACGCAGGCGTCATACAGAGGAGTGCGGCGCGTCAGCGTTGTGCGCCGCCACCAAAAGCTATCGGCAATATCGCCGTCCGTACGGACGTCCATCAGTGCCCCGCCCCTCTCTCAAAAACAAAAACCACCACAAAGGGACAGGCACCTTTGTGGTGGTTTCCCTTGTGGTGGTTCCAAGTGTATAGCCTTTGCAACCGACGGTCGCTAGACAAACAGCACGTGCGCGAGCAGGGCACACACGCACACCGCTCCAAATACCAGTGCCACGATCGAAATTACGCGATCGGCCATATCCATGTTGGCACGGTTCGTCAAAAACCGATCTTCGGCGGCGTCAGCGCGTGCCTCACGTACCAGCTCGGCAACCACCTCGCGGCCATCAAGCATCTTTGCATCCATGTTTGCCTCCCCGGTCTCAATCTTGTCCATCGAAAACCAACTCCGTGCAACCCGTCGGCGCCTACGGCCGCTCGTTGGGGGCCAGGCGCTGCATCTTGTTCACGGCCTTGAACTTGGTGAACAGCGGCACGTACTCAAAGCTCACGTTGGAGTTCTCCAGGCCGTACCAGCGTGCAGGCGTGCCGGCGGCGCGGCGGATGATGTACTTGAGCGTGATGGCCGTACGCTCGCTCGGCTCCACATCGCTTTCGGGCGCCAGAAGCTTACGGATCAGGACGAACTTGAACGTACCGATGTTGCCCGGATCCTTGTAGACCGAGTAGTCATGCGTCTGCGCCGGCAGCTCGCCGGTGGCAGCCAGGTCCTGAACGACCTGACGCAGATAGGCATTGACGCGCTGGTTGATCTTGTAGCCCAGGTACAGATGCACGCGGAACACGTAGTCGGTGCCGAACGTCTCGACCGAATAGGCAAAGGTATGCGGCTCATCCATGGTCTCGACATTCACGAACCACCAGGCACGAGCGCGCTTGGGATGCTTGTCCAAGATCGAGTAGACGATATCACGGTCAATGTAATCGGTATGGGTGTCCTTGGTCAGGTACACGATGTTGTCGCTCATGCGCTCGTAACGGTCGTCGTCGCGCAGACGCTTGAGCTGCGGCAGGTAGCTACGCAGCGGCAGCAGCGTAAACTGGCGCTGCTCGACCGCCGTGCCGTTGTACCAGCACACCATAATGCCCATGATGAGTGCAGCCATGAGGATGGTGAAGTAGCCGCCGTGGAAGAACTTGGTGAGCGAGCTCACAAAGAAGAAGCCTTCGAGCAAAAGGAAGAAGGCCGCGAAGATCCACGGAGCAACCTTGAGCTTGCGCTCCTCGTGCAGGTAGAAGAAGAGCAGCAGCGTGGTGCACATCATAGTCAGCGTAATGGCAAGGCCGTAGGCGGCTTCCATATGCGCCGAGTTCTGGAACAGCAGCACCACGATGACGCAGCCGACAAGCATGACGTTGTTGACCATGGGGATGTAGAGCTGGCCTTTGGTCTCGGCAGGGTAGAAGACCTGCATGTGCGGCATGAGGTCCAGACGGCTGGCCTCGGACACCAGCGAGAACGCACCGGTGATGAGCGCCTGCGAGGCAATGATGGCCGCGACGGTGGAAAGGCCTACGGCAAACGGGCGCAGGCCCGGGGCGAGCATCTGGTAGAACGGGTTGAGGTCGGCAATGCCCATGAGCTCGGGGTTGGCAGCGTTGTTCATAAGCCAAGCGCCCTGGCCCATATAGGAAAGCAGCAGGCAGCACTTAACGAACGGCCAGGTAGCGTAGATGTTGCCGCGACCGACGTGGCCCATGTCGGAGTAGAGCGCCTCGGCACCGGTGGTGGCGAGGAAGCAGCTGCCCAGAATCATGATGCCCGCGTGGTTGTTGGGGCTCAACAAAAAGGCGATGCCGCGCACCGGGTTGAGGCACAGCAGCACGGCGGGGTGCTGGAAGACAAAGAACAGACCCGTGCCGCCCAGGAACAGGAACCACAGCGTCATGATGGGGCCAAAGGCGTGACCGATCTTGGCCGTACCGATGCGCTGTACCAAGAAGAGCGCGATGATGATGGCGAGCGTAATGGCGACGACGCGGCCCTGATCATCACCGAGCACGGCATGGACCGCCGGGATGGTGCGCAGGCCCTCGATGGCCGTGGTAACGGTAACGGCAGGCGTGAGGATGCCGTCGGCGAGCAGCGCGGCGCCACCCAGCATGGCGGGGATGATAAGCCACTTGCCGCAGCGCTTGACCAGGCTGTACAGGGCAAAGATGCCGCCCTCACCATGGTTATCGGCGCGCAGCGAGATGAGCACATACTTGATGGTGGTCAGCAGCGTGACCGTCCACACGACAAGGGAGAGCGCGCCGAGCACAAACTCCTCCGTCACGCTTCCGATGCCGCCGTTGCCGGCAACGAGCGCCTTGGTTACATACATGGGGCTGGTGCCGATATCGCCATACACCACGCCCAGCGTGACGAGCATCGCCGAGATGCTCACAGGAATCGCAGCGTGCGAGGCTGCCTCCTTGGCCTTTTGTTCCATAAGCCGGTTTCCTCCCAACTTTAATGTTCGAAGGGATTATAGGTAATCGGCCCATGTTTTAATGCACTGTTTTCCCAGCTAGATAAAGATTTATACAGTCTTTAGGCTACCGCGGCGATATGAAATGTGACAAAAGGACTGTCCCCTTGTCACATTCGTCATTTTCCGAGCCAGTTTTTGAACCACCATTCCATGGATCGGCTCATCTCGGCCATAAAGGGACTGGTGTGTTTGCGGGTGTAGATATCCACCACGCGCTCGCCCACCTCGCGGGCGTGCGGACGGAACATCGCATCCATCTCGGCCACCTGAGCATCCATAGTCGCGGCATCGGCGCGGCAGTAGCGCTCCTCGTGCACCAGGTTCACCACGGGGTGCGCGATCGCCGGACGCTCCTTACGGGGCGTGCCGATGATGAGCATCGACAGCGGCATGGTATAGGGCGGCAGATCGAGCAGCTCGGCAACTTCCTCGGCATTCTCGACGATATCACCGATATAGCAGCTCCCCAGCCCCAGGGCCTCGGCGGCAACCACGGCGTTTTGCGCGGCGATCACGGCGTCCTGCGCCGCAATGGCAAAGTCGCCCAGACCCGGTGCACGACGGGGAGACTTGCCCGTACGCTCTACAAACTCGGGCTCAAAGCAACCCACATGCTCAAACAGATCGATCCACTTGGCATAATCGACCACAAATATTAGTGCCCAGGGCGCCTTGGCGATCATGGGCTGGTGGTCGCACAGGTCGGCCAGGCGGTCGAGCGTAGCCTGCTCGCGGATGCTCACGATGGAATACATCATCATGGCACCCGCCGACGGCGCACGGCTCGCCGCGTGCAGAATCGCCGCCCGCTGCTCGTCGGTCACCGCCACGGGACGGTCGTCGTCATCACGCGCGAAGGCACGCGTAGACGAGCGATGCTCCAAGATGTCCAGCACCGCATTGCCCGTGGTCTCGACCGGGTAGCCGTTCGTATCCACGCCCGCAGCTCCGCCGCAGTACTCGGCACCCGTCATACAAACCTGCTCGCCCATAGCTCTATCCTCGCCATTTCTTTAAGAAGCCTTTACGTTTCCGTGTAATTCCCGTCCATTATCGCGCAGGTCGCCACTACATTGCGCTACATCGCCACACGCGCGCGTTAATATGGCTGGTTGTTGTGCGCAGCCACCAATTGCTGCGCATATCTTGGTAACAATCGGGTAAATCCCCGCTTTCGTAGGTTTTGCATTTGTGAGGAGTTTCAGCATGTTCGCTGCCGCCATCTCGCTCGTCGGTCTTGCGGCGACCGTCTACCTTGTCTTGCGCGAGGCCAAGGCCATTCGCGCTCAGTCGGGCACCGTTGCCAAAAGCGCTCTTGGGTGGAGCGTCGCCTTCGGCCTGTTCCAGCTCTTTTTGACCATTTGGGGCGCCATTGGCCTCGTCGCCCAAAACGAGCCGCTCGCCTTTGTGATGCTCATTCTGACCAATGCCATTCTCACCGGTTGCGCCTGGGCCAGCATCGCCCGCGCCCGCATCGCTCCGCGCGTCTTTGCATTCGCCGAGCCCGACGCCCCCGCCCCCACCGGCAAGCTTGCCCGCCTGCGCGGCGCCTTCGTGGGCAAACCGCTCGTCGCGGCCGTCCTGTGCTTGCTGCTCGCCGGCGTCTTTGCGCTGCTGGGCATGGAGGTATCGTCCAACCACGACTTTACCTGGGTCTACCCTCTGTGTATCCTGCTCGAGTGGGCCATCATCACCACACTCATGGTCGGCCTGTTCTTCCTGTTCCAGCGCCACGGCGCAGCTCCCGCGGTCCTGGCCTTTGCCCTCTTTGTCCTGGGCATTGCCGAGTTCTTCGTCATCACGTTTAAATCCATGCCCATCCAGCCGGGCGACCTTTCGGCCATTTCCACCGCCGCCGCGGTCGCCGGCACCGGCTACACCTTCTCGATCTCGCTGTTCTGCGTGCTATCCATGGGCTTTACCGCCATCGCCATGCTGCTATGCGAGTACGCCGGCCTGGTGGCACCGCACCGTCAGAAGGGCGCCGCCAACGCCAAGCGCATCCTGCTCACCAACCTGCTCGTCGCCGTGCTGTGCCTGGGCGGTGTGACCGCACACGTCACGCTCATCGACTACTACAACACCCTCGGCATCACTGTCTACACCTGGCGCCCGCTCGAGAGCTACTGGCGCGAGGGCTACCTGCCCGCTTTCATTAGCGCAGCGCAGTCCATCAAGCCGCCCAAACCCGCCGACTACTCCGTCGACGATGCCAAGGCCACACTCAAAAAGTACGCCAAGGCCTACGACAAGTCCGATGCCGCCAAGAGCGACGCCCGCGCTGCCGTCCAGGAGCAGTTCGACAGCGAAAAGCCCACGGTCATCGCCATCATGAACGAGACCTTCTCGGATCTTTCAATCTATCAGGAGATGCGCGCAGGCTACGAGGGCCCGCAGTACTTTAAGAGCCTGTCCAACTGCCTCAGCCGCGGCAAGCTCTATGTGAGCGCCTACGGCGGCGGTACCGCCAATACCGAGTTTGAGTTTATGACCGGCAACTCCATGGCCAACCTGGGCTCGGGCGTGTACCCCTACACCATCTACAACATGGAGACGACCGGGAATCTGGCAGAACAGTTCAAATCGCTCGGCTATTCCACCACGGCCATGCACCCCAACCACGCCACCAACTGGAACCGCGAGAACGTCTACAAGGACTTTGGCTTCGACCAGTTCCTGTCCATCAACGACTTCCAGGGCGCCGACACCCTGCGCGGCATGGTGACCGACCAGGCGACCTACGACAAGATTCTTGAGCTGCTCGACCAGAACGCCGATCCGCAGTTTATCTTCGACGTGACCATGCAGAACCACTCGGGCTACGACACGGGCCTGCTGCCGGTCGACAAGCAGATGCACCTGAACATCGATACGACCGATCTGGACGCCAAGACCATCGAGGACGGCACGCTGTCCGATGTCGACGAGTACGTCTCGTGCATCGAGCAGTCCGACCAGGCGCTGCGCTACTTCCTCAACGCCTTGAGCAAGCTCGACCGCAAGGTGGTCGTGGTGTTCTGGGGCGATCACCAGCCGTTCTTCCCGTCCAAGTTCAACGACAAGTGGTTTACCGGCGAGGACGACGCTACGCATCAGGAGCGTCTGTGGCAGACCGACTACATCATCTGGGCCAACTACGACGTTGCCGGCTGCGACCAGACGAGCGAGGTCGACGACCTGTCCACCAACTACCTGTCCACGCAGCTTATGCAGCTGATCGGCGCACCGCTGACCGACTACCAGAAAGCGCACATGACGCTGCGCGAGTCGCTGCCCGCCATCAACTCGGTCGGCTACGAGGACGCCAGCCTGCGCTGGGCGCTCTCCTCCAACGTCACCGGTGACGATGCCGCCGCCGCAGCCGCCACCAAGGCGCGCGAAGATTACGCCAAGATGCAGTACTACGAGATGTTCCGCGACGGCAAGAACGTGTACACCGAGCACTTCCAGACCGAGGCTAACGAGACCGACCCCAACCTGGCACCGGGTACGACCAAGATCAAGTAGCGAGCCTGTATCCCGGTTCGTCTGCCCGGACGGCGCGGAACGTAAGGTTCCCTGCTCGGACAGTCCTGCGCAAGACGAAGGCCACATTAAGTGGCCTTCTTTGCGTGCGGAACTCGCGATGAACCTTATATGCCTCCGCCTGGACAGACGCCCTGTTGTTGGAGCGCGGCTTGTCATGGGGGTATCCGCAACATATATAAGTTGAAGGCCACGTCTTGTGGCCTTTTTTGCATCCGGAAACCGTGTCCCAGAATTCACGTCCGGAGTGGGATGCAGTTTCCGCTTACGGCCCCGTTGGGAAACTGCATCCCACTCCGATTGCAAATTCCGGGTCGCATTTTCCACCAGAGCCCTCAACCGGAAACCGCATCCCATTCCAAAGGCAAATTCCGGGACACACTTTCCGAAACCCCATCCATCCGGAAAGCCCGTCCCACTCTGAATACATCCAGCGAACGCATGCGAGTGTGTCGTCCAGGACGGTCTCGTCATCGGGGTAATGGAAAATGTCACCCCAAACGCCTGCCACGGTTGCGCCTACAAGTGTCAAGAAAAAAGCCTCGAGAACTTCGAGGCTTTCACATTTGTATTGTTTTGCACGAAGGATCGCGGACGGCGAAGCTACTCGCCCAGCACGGCCTTCTTGGCGGCTGCGGCCATGTTGTCCAGGTCCTCCTTGGTAGGATGGTCCTTTGCGGCAACCCAGTTGTCGAGCAGCATCTTAAATCGGGCGTTGTCGGGATCTTGCTCGAGCATGGCCTCGTAGCGCTGCTTGACCGCAGGGCCCATCTTGCCCTGACACATCGCCCAGCCCGCAAGCTCGGCATCTCCAGCCAAATTGGAGGTCACGCGGTCGATAATCTGCTGGTAATAGCTCTGATCGGCCCCAAAGCCGCAGGTGCCAAACAGGAAGACGCGCTTGCCGTGCAAAGCGGAGAGCAACGCCGCGACCGAAGGCGTGCACGCGCCCTTGTCGCACCAAAAACCGACGAGCACCGTGTCGGCCGCGCAGGCGCCCTGCGCCTCGAGCGCAACCTGATCTGCATCCGCATCGTCGCTCAACGCCGCGGCATGGACAAACTCAACACCCGCAGCCTGCAGAGTGCGCTTGATCGCACCCGAAACCATCCTGGTATTACCGCTCTTGCTGTTAACCACCAAAGAGCACGTCATAGTCACGTTGCCTCGTATCCCCCAAAACTAAAGCCACTAATGCAATTTATTAGATGACTATCTTAGTACTAACGTGACAGATGTAAACCACCGTCTGTCGATTGATTAATTTGCCCCACGGGCTTGCTTACTGGGCAAACTGGCTGCGGTAGAGTTCGGCGTAGAAGCCGCCTGCCGCTAGCAGCTCGTCGTGCGTGCCGCGCTCGATAATCTGGCCGTCGCGCATGACCAGAATGCAGTCGGCGTTGCGAATCGTGCTCAGGCGATGCGCCACGACAAAGCTCGTACGGCCGGCCATGAGCTCGTCGAATGCCGCCTGCACCTGCAGCTCGGTACGCGTATCGATGCTCGACGTTGCCTCGTCCAGCAGCAGAATCGCCGGATCGGTGAGCATAACGCGCGCAATGCACAGCAGCTGTTTTTGACCCTGGCTAAACGTGCCGCCGTCCTCGCCGATGACCGTATCGTAGCCGCCTGGCAGCTGCACGATAAACTTGTGCGCATGCGCGCGCTTGGCAGCTTCGATAACCTGCTCGCGCGTGGCGTCGGGACAGCCGTAGGCGATGTTTTCCGCCACCGTGCCCTCGAACAGCCACGTATCCTGCAACACCATGCCAAAGGCATGGCGCAGGCTTGCGCGCGTGTAGTCACGCGAAGACCTGCCATCAACCGTGATGTGGCCGGCATCGATATCGTAAAAGCGCAGCAGCAGGTTGATGAGCGTCGTCTTTCCGCAGCCCGTGGGGCCAACAAGGGCAAAGCGCATGCCGGGCTTGGCCTCGATGCAGATGTCCTGCAGCAGCTTGCGGTCGGACACGTAGCTAAAGTCCACATGCTCAAAGGCGACCTCGCCCTGCGGGGCAGCAAGTTCCACGGCATCCGCCGCATCGGGCTCCTGCTCGCGGGCATCGAGCAGCGCAAACATGCGGCGCGCCGAGGCATACGCCGTCTGGATCTGCGTAATGACGTTGGTGACCTCGTTGAACGGCTTGGTGTACTGGTTGGCATAGGACAGGAAGATCTGCACGCCGCCCACCGTAAGCGCCGCGGGCACGCCCGTGATCACGCCCACGCAGCCGATCACAGCGACCACGGCATAGATGATGTTATTGATAAAGCGCGTGCCGGGGTTGGAGAGCGAACCCATAAACTGTGCGCGCTCGCCCGCGGTGTAAAGCTCGGCATTGAGGGCATCGAAGCGCTGCTGGGCGTTGGGACCGTAGGCAAAGGCGTCGACAAGCTTTTGCTCGCCTACGTACTCCTCGATATGACCACCGAGCTGCCCTTGAATACGCTGCTGTGCCGTAAAGCTTTTGTTGGAGAGCTTGGCAATAGCACCGGCTGCAAAAATGGAAAGCGGCGTGACGAGCACCACCACGAGCGTCATGGTCAGGTTGATGGAAAGCATAAACGCGAGCGTGCCCACGATGGTAATAACACCGGTAAAGAGTTGCGTGAAGCCCTGCAGCAGGCCGTCACCCACCTGGTCGACATCGTTGACCACGCGGCTCATGAGGTCGCCGTGAGCATGGCTGTCGATAAAGCTGAGCGGCATGCGGCTGAGCTTGTCGCTCGCCTCCACGCGCATGTCGCGCACCGTTTCGTAGGACAGGCGGTTGACGCAGTAGCCCTGCAGCCACTGGAAGGCCGCGGCTCCCACCACGACGAGCGCGAGTTTGGTGACAAGCGGCAGCAGCGCGTCGAAGTCCACCTGCCCGACGGCAACGATCAGGTCGATGCCCTCGCCGATGAGAATGGGCGTGTAGAGCTGCAGAATCACGGAGATGGCGGCACTCACAAACGACGCAACAAACGAAATGCGATGCGGACGAACGTAGCCCATCAGACGGCGAGTCACCGCACCCACGGGATAGCGCTCGGGGTCGCCGGGCTGGCGCGGACCGTCGCCCAGGTCGTTGAGGTTATCGTTACCGGACACGTTGGCCGTCATCGTGGCGACCGAACCGGAGGAAGTGTACGGATTCATTTAGCAGCCCTCCTTTGCGCAAATGGATGCCGGGGCAGTCGGGGCGGACGCGGGGCTTAGGGTGGACGCGGGCGCCGGAGTGGGCGCGGGCGCTGTGCTCCCCCGCTGGCCCTCAAGCTCCTCGCGGCGCAGCTGCGACTGGCAAATCTCGCGATAGAGCCGACAGGTCGCATAGAGCTCGTCATGTGTGCCCAGGCCGGCAACCGAGCCGTGGTCGAGCACGCAGATCACGTCGGCATCGCGCACGGTCGAGACGCGCTGGCTCACAATCACCGTGGTCAGCGGCAGCCCGCCCTTGGCGGCACCGCGCATGCTGCGCTCGCGAATGGCATGGCGAAGCGCCGCGTCGGTCTTAAAGTCGAGCGCCGACGCGGAGTCATCCATGATCAATATCTGAGGCGAACCAACCAAGGCACGCGCGATAGTCAGGCGCTGACGCTGGCCACCGCTAAAGTTCTTGCCGCCCGCCTCGACCGGGGCGTCTAAGCCCTGCGGCTTGTTGCGCACGAACTCGCTGGCCTGCGCCATGTCGAGTGCCACCCAGAGCTCCTCGTCGGTCGCAGCTTCATCGCGCCAGGTCAGGTTGCTGCGGATGGAGCCGCTCACCAGCGATGCGCGCTGCGGAACGGTCGCGACCACACGGCGCAGCTGGTCGAGCGGCCAGGTGCGCACGTCGACGCCCATCACGCTCACGCTGCCGGTGCTCGCATCGTACAGGCGCGGGATGAGCGAGACGAGCGTGGACTTGCCGCTACCCGTACCGCCGATAATGCCGAGCGTCTTGCCCAGCGGGAGTTCCAGCGTCACATCGTTGACAGCATTGGCCGCGCCAGCGCCAAACGAGAAGCTCGCATGGCTCAAGCTCAGCGCGGGAACTGAAGCGACATTGCCCGGCTTGGGCAGCGCGACCGGCTGGTTGCCCTCGTCAGCGATGCCCGGCACGCAATTGAGCACCTCGTTGATACGCGACGCGCTGGCGCTCGCCTTGGTAAAGACCACGACCAGGTTGGCGACGTACACGATGGAGGTCAGGGTCTGCGTCATGTAGTTCACAAACGCCATGACCTGGCCCTGCGTAAGCTCGCCCACGCTGACCTGGATGCCGCCCACCCACAGGATGGCGCACACGCCCAGGTTCATCACCAAAAACGTGACGGGGTTGAGAATCGACGAGAGCTTGCCCACCGCGATGGCAGTATTGGCCTGGTCGTCGGCGGCCTGCGCAAAGCGCTCGCGCTCGTGATCTTCGCGCACGAAGGCGCGAACCACGCGGGCGCCCGAAAGGCCCTCGCGGCAGATAAGCGCGATGCGGTCGAGCTTTGCCTGCAGCTGCTTGTAGTACGGAATGCAGCGCGCCATGACAACCCAGAACACCAGGCCAATGGCGGGCGTGCAGATCAAAAAGATGATGCCGAGCTTAAGGTCGATGGCAAGGGCCGCGCACATGGAGCCCACCGCTAGAAAGGGCCAGCGGATGAGCATGCGCACGCCCAGCGCCACAGCGAGCTGGACCTGGTTAACGTCGTTGGTAATGCGCGTGATGAGCGACGGCGTGCCAAAGCGGTCGAGCTCGGCATAGCTCAGCTTGTTGATGTGCTGGTAGAGTGCGCCGCGAATGTCAGTACCCATGCCCTGCGAGGTGAGCGCCGCCATCTTCTGGCAAACAAGCGTAAACGAGATGCCGATTACAGCCATGGCGGCGAGCACCATGCCGTAGCGGACGACGGCACTCACGTCGTGCGCACCGATACCTTTATCGATCATCTGGGCAATCACCAGCGGCGTCAGCAGGTCAAAGATCACTTCAATCAACTTGCACGCAGGGCCAATCACCATATACCGGCGAAACTTACCACCAAAACGCCTGAGCAGCTCAATCATAAAAAGGCGCTCCCTATCATCATCTCAATTCAATCTGATTCATGATAGTACGGAGAACCCTGGAGATGCGTAAGCAACTCGTTACAGATGTAAGGGCAACGGTCACTAGCGCCCAAGGCACGTAGCAGCCGATGTTTTGGCAACGCCAGCGAGCGGCATAACGCCGGGGATTCAATTATCAGATAAATGTGACCCTTCAGGCGGTTTTGGTCGGCTACCCGCGGGTGCCGGCAGGGCGCTTGGTAGTCGAGCGATCCCGCAGGCGAAGCCGAGGACCAGCGAGACACCAAGCGCCCTGCCGGCACTCGCGGGTAGCCGCGGCACCAAAAAACGCCTGCGCACTCGATGGATTCGGATGCCCGACAGAGGCTCCTTATGGCTGCTTCCTTCCGGACCTGACCAGATTCGGAACATGTCGTCATCCGAACCCATCGAACGCGCTAGGCGCTCGATATATCTTACCCGCTCCCGCCCGATGGGGCAAGGTAGCTAATTTGGGACGGGGCTTTTTGACTACTTGGGCAATCAGATCGACAGGTAGTCAAATAAGCCCCGTCCCAAAAAGACTGGTCTGCTGCCGTGCCACAAAAGGGGCCTATCTACTACGTTTAGGCCGCAGGGGTCAACCATAGCCGGCTTTTTCGAAAATCGGCAAGCTTTCTACCTGCGGTTTTAATTTCACAAAATCCGGGATGGTCAAGGGCGCTCGGCTAAACGTAGTAGATGGCCGCATTTCATGGCGGACGGTCCGACCCAAGGCCCAAGGCGACCAGCCTCGGATAGCCATTCTCGAAGTTGCGGTGGAATAGTTCCTGTTTTTGCCGCCTGAGCCGCCAAACAGGAACTATTCCACCGCAACTTATAGGGAGTTGGGTTTTAGAGGCGGGCGAGGTCGTAGGCTTGGGCGGCTGCTTCACCGGCGCAGATGAGGTTGGTTGTGGCTTCCTGGGGGTCGAGCGCTTGGTCAAGAGGCATGGGCCTGCGGCAGACCGGCAGGACCAAGTCGATGCCCTGACCATACACCGCATCCAAATTATCCGCACGACCGCCCACGACGGCGACTACCGGCTTGCCATAGCGATTGGCACGGCGGGCCACGCCCACCGGCGCCTTGCCGGCAGCGGATTGCTCGTCCATGTTGCCCTCGCCTGTAATGACCAGGTCGACATCGCGCACGCGCTCGTCAAACCCAATCAGATCGAGCACCGTCTCCACGCCCGAACGCAACTCAGCACCGAGCGCCAGCAGCGCGGCGCCCAAGCCACCTGCCGCGCCCGCGCCAGGCACGCCGAGCACCGAGCCAAATGTCCGCACGCCCTCGGGCACGCGCAACAACCCCTGAGCCCGCACCCCGGTAATCGCCGCATCGAGCAGGCGGCCGTAGCCGACCATCCAACTGTCGTACCTGCCCAGCGCTTCGACATCGTCTGTCGGCAGGCCCTTTTGCCCGCCAAACACTGCAAGTGCCCCACGACGCCCCACGAGCGGGTTCTCGACATCAGAGAGCACGACGATACGCGCGCTATTCAGCGCCCGAAGCGCCGGTGCCAAATCGATACTCGCCACCTGCTCAAGCCCCGCGAGACCAGGGGCGACATCGCAGCCCTGATCATCGACCACACGCGCGCCCAGCGCCTGCAGCATGCCGGCGCCACCGTCGTTGGTGGCACTGCCGCCCAGACCAATATAGATAGTCTTTGCCCCAGCACGAACCGCTCGAAGCATGAGCTCGCCCACGCCATAGGTCGTAGCGGCCAACGCCGCCGGCTCTGTGCAAGGCGAATACCCAATACCCGCCGCCTCGGCCATCTCGATTACAGCCGACTCGTACTCGCCGTCCACCAGCATCCGGGCAGACACACAGTCGCCCAGAGGGCCTGCGACTTCACATGCCACGACCTCACCGCCGCACGCGGCAACGGCATCGAGCGTTCCCTCGCCGCCATCCGCCAGCGGCAGCGCGCTTACCTGGGCATCGGGCCACACGCGGCGCACACCTTCGGCAACGGCCTCCTCCGCCTGCGCGCTCGAAACGCTGCCCTTAAAGGAGTCGATCGCCAGCTGCACACGGCGGGGCCGGCGGCACGCGGCACCAAAATCGACCGCCCCAACGGCAGTATCTTCGACACCCGCAAGCGCCTCGGCGTGGGCGGTATGCGCCTCAAGATCGGCCCCACAACCGCAGCCAGCACCATCGGTGCCACGCAGCCCACTAAAATAACCGCTCAGCACCGCGCGGCACTCGTCTGCCAGCACGCCGGCGGTCACATTAAACCGATGATTCAGGCGCGAATCGGCATTGAGGTCGTATAGCGACCCCAGAGCGCCCGCTTTAGCATCAGCCGCGCCGTACACGCAGCGCCCCACGCGCGCGTTAACCATAAGCCCCGCGCACATGCAGCAGGGCTCGAGCGTCACGTAGACCGTACAATCGGAAAGACGCCAGCGTCCAAGCGACTGAGCGGCGGCGCACAGGGCCGAAAACTCGGCATGCGCCGAAGGATCCTGGTCGAGCTCGCGGCGATTATGCGCCCGCGCGACAATCTCGCCGTCGCGCACCACTACGGCTCCGATGGGCACCTCGCCCACCGCAGCGGCGGCGCGCGCCTCGGCCAGCGCCTCACGCATGAACTTCTCATCGATTTCGGTGATCGTCATCGTTCGCCTTCCCTGTTGCAAATCCAAAACGATGCTATCATTACGACTCACGGAGAGATGGCAGAGCGGTTGAATGCGGCGGTCTTGAAAACCGTTGAGCGCGAGAGCGTTCCGGGGGTTCGAATCCCCCTCTCTCCGCCACTCCTAGTGATGCACCGGTGTCATGGTCCGCTCAAACAGTGCATCGACCACATCGGCTATCTCAGGTCGACGCTCAAGATCGTGGCCCGATTCCCACCATATCGTGAAAAGTCGAATAATACCGCCGGCGACAAACTCAGACGTCGTCTCGAGTGACACGGGGGCCAGGGCATCCTCGGCAAGCACGTTCATCACACGCTCGCGGATGGAGCGGGCAATGCGGTCGCAAATAACGTTGGTCAACATGCCCGACATGCTGCTTGCCAAAATGTTATCCATGAGCCGCTCGTGCGCCAGAATCAAATCCATGGCATCGTCCAAAATCGCGTGCCGAAGCGCGCGCACGTCCTCGGCAGATACCGCGCCGGCCTCATCGGGCTGTTTTTGCGGCAAGCCCGACATGAGCTCATCGATATAAAAGGCAAAGTAATCGTTCTTGTCGCGAAAGTGCTTGTAGAACGTCGTGCGGCGAATCATGGCGCGGTCGCACAGCATGGCAACCGTCAGGTCCTCAAAACGATGCTCCTCGAGAAGCTCGGTAAAGGCATCGAACAGGGCGCGGTAGGTTTTCTTGATGCGAAGGTCCACTGGTATCGCCATCCTCAGGGCAAAGACAACACTCGTCAATCTGTCGCATATCTTACACCTGTACCTCGCGCGCTTTGCCCCGGTGCCAACCCCGCCGAAAACACAACGCTTACCGGAAAGTTCGGCACGACAAAACGTTGCGGGTATACTAGTAGCGTTATACCAACGGCAGCTGGCGCATGCCGCCGCGGCCATTCGAAACGGAGACATCATGCTTCCCGTCATCATCGGCATCGTTGTTGTCATTGTGATTGCCTGCGCCATCGCCGGCATCTACAACAACATGGTCACCAAGCGTAACCGCATCGATAACGCCTGGCAGAACATCGATACGCAGCTGCAGCGTCGCAACGACCTGATCCCCAACCTGGTCGAGACCGTCAAGGGCTACGCCAAGCACGAGCAGGAGACGCTCTCCGCCGTGATCAGCGCGCGTAACACCGCCGTCAAGGCCACCACGCCCGAAGCCAAGATGGAAGCCGACAACGTGCTGACCGGTGCGCTGCGTCAGCTCTTCGCCGTAGCCGAGGCCTATCCCGATCTTAAGGCAAACACCAACTTTACGCAGCTGCAGGCATCGCTCGAGGATACCGAGAACAAGATTAGCTATGCACGCCAGAGCTACAACGATTGCGTGCTCAGCTACAACAACGCCATTCAGACGTTCCCGGCTGTCATCTTTGCCGGCATCTTCCAGTTTAAGGAGCGCCAGGGCTTCGAGGCCGCCGAAGCAGCCCGCCAGGCCCCGACCGTCAAGTTCTAGTAGTTTGACAGCGCATCCTTAATCGGCCAAATGCATAAACCGCCCCGTCGAATGCATACTTCGACGGGGCGGTTTCCTTTTTCGCGAAGGTCCCCCTCTAAGCGTCGTGCATTTTTAGGAGTATTCAACATAACCAAGAGCTTCGGGCGCCACGATAAATGCCAAAGACCGCGAATATCCCTGCAAATCAAACGCTGCCAGCCCATAACCCCGCCCATCATTCGTAGAAAACATCGAGAACTCCCGATTTTTTGCCCGAGATCGGTATGCAGGGACCTTCGACTGCAGAATACTCGCAAAAATGCACGTCGCCACCGCCCCCACATGGCGCGAAGCAAAGCAAAAGCGCAGCCTAAAAGGCCGCGCACCATCTTTATTCAGATTAATCATTGCCCGTTGTGACATCGCCGAACCCGCAGGGCAGAGAACAAGTTCCCTCCCGGCGCACTCCGCAGGACGCAAGAAGCCCTCGCCGCAC
>URDZ01000009.1:0-31524 GCA_900546725.1 uncultured Collinsella sp.
CCCGGCGCGTTCGACGCGGGACTCTGGCCTGCCTTGGTTCCCTGGATTGCGGCCGCCGGCGTCGTGGTCGTGGCGGTCAAGACAAAATCGATGCTGTGGTGCTGCGTCTCGGGCATCGTACTCTATATCGTTTTGAGTCTCGTATAGGAGCAGGACGCGTTATCGTCCCGGCCTATCGAATCGAATTTCTCACCGAGGTGGTCTGCTTCTTCTGGTACCATGGTCAAACTTTACTGTAGCAAAGCGTGACGTGGGCTTTTGTACCCCGTCAGCGGAAATGGGGGTTTCATGGCACAGGAAGCAACCGCCAACGAGCAAAAGAAATTCAAGGTCCCGCGCATCCCGGGCGACATCATGATCTATCCGATGATCGTCGGTCTTTTGCTCAATACCTTCTGCCCGCAGGTCTTTGAGGTCGGCGGCTTCTTTACGGCTGCCTGCCGCGGCGGCTCCAACACCATCGTTGCCGCGATCCTGCTGTTTGTGGGCGCCGGCATCAGCTTTAAGTCCACGCCGGGCGCCATCAAGACCGGCATCGTCGTGCTGATTCCTAAGCTTGTAGTGGCAGCCGCGCTGGGTCTGGGCGTCGCGTACTTCTTTAACGATAACTTTTTAGGCCTGAGCTCGGTTTCCATCATCGGCGGCATCACGTTTTGCAACATGGCGCTCTATACAGGCATCATGGGCGAGTTCGGTGATGAGTCCGAGCAGGGCGCCGTCGGTATCCTGTTCTTTACGGCCGGCCCCGCCGTCACGATGATCGTCCTCGGTGTCTCGGGTCTCGCCAATATCCCCGTCGGTACCATCATCGGATCCATCCTGCCGCTTGTTATCGGCATGGTCCTGGGCAACTTGTTCCCGTTTATCAAGAACCTGCTGGTCCCCGGCGCCAATCCCGCGATCGCTGTCATCGGATTTCAGCTCGGTGCGTCCATGAGCCTGTCGAGCTTTATCACCGGCGGCATCTCGGGCATCCTGCTGGGCCTGATCACGCTCTTTATCGTCGGCCCCATCACCTTTGCTTTCGAGCGCCTGTGCGGCGGTAACGGCAAGGCGGCCGTTGCCTGCTCCACTATCGCCGGCACGGCTATGACCACGCCGGTCGCCCTCGCCGAGGTCGCGCCGCGTTATGCCGAGCTTGCGCCCACCGCGTATGCCCAGATCGCCACCGCCGTTATCATCACGGCAATCATGGCTCCGATCCTGACCGGTTGGGTCGATAAGAAGTTCTGCCAGGGCAAGGAAGACCTGTCCGTTGCCGGTGTCGAGGCTATCGAGGAGGCTGTTGCGACCGATATCGACGGCGAGTAGTCGTCTCTTCGAATCAGTGAAACGGTGCGTGCAATTCGCGCCATCAGAGCGTCCGAACGGCATCTGTTATCCAGAGTCATTCGGACGCTCTGCTATTATTCCCTTTACCCCTGCGGAGTAAGGGGTGTTTGGTGCCCGGGCATGACTCGGGCGATTCTGGCGACTTGGATATAGAGGGGATGGGACCTAGTGGTTAAGGCACTCAAGATCGAGATATTTATGCTGTGCATGATTATTCTTATCGTACTTGCCGCACGAAGCCGTCGCTCCCTGTTCTCGAGCACCCAGCAGCTTTTGTTCAGTATGCTCGGCTACACATCTGCCGCCTATGTCTTCTTCGATATGATCTGGACGCTCTCGGACGGGGTTAACACCTCCTTGGGCATCGCTGCCAACTGGGTTTCCAACGCGGTTTCGTTTTCGCTGTTTGCCATCGCGTGCCTCATCTGGTTCATCTATTCCGAGACGATGCAGGGCTCTCGACTTCTGACCACGCGCTCCAGGGTGGTGCTCGCGACGCTTCCGACGGTGCTGGTGGTTGTGTTGGCGTTTACAAGCTACTGGACACACGCCCTGTTCTACATCGATGCACAGGGCGTATATCGTCGCGGTGCGGCTTATATGATTCAGCCTATTGTTAGCTACTGCTACGTCATATATACGTCCCTGCATGCCTTTGTCCATGCTCGAAAAGTCGAAAGCCTGCAAAAGAAGGCCATTTATCGCACTCTTGCCTTCTTTGCGGTTCCCGCTCTGGTGGGTGGTACCTTTCAGGTGGTGTTTTCGATACCGGGCCTTTGTGTCGGTATAACGCTGAGCATCCTGCTGCTCTACATCATCTGCCAGGAGCAGCTGATCTCGACCGACCCGTTGACTGGCCTTAACAATCGCAACCGTTTTGAGACCTATATGCTGTCGCTGTTCTCGGGTGCTGACCAGGCCGAGGGTGTGTATCTGCTGATGATGGATGCTGACGGTTTTAAGCAGATTAACGATCACTATGGACATGTTGAGGGCGACCATGCTCTTCAGGTTGTTGCGACGGCGCTCAAGGACGTCTGCTCGCCGGCTGGTGGCTTTATCGCACGTTATGGTGGCGATGAGTTTGTGGTGCTCCAAAAGGCAGCGGCGGAACAGGACATCATAGACCTGTGTTCGGCGATTGACGACGAGCTCGCTCGTGCCGAGGTACCGTATGCATTGCGGATGTCCATCGGTTACGCGCGGGTCGGCGATAGTGTTGATACCTGGCAAGACTTACTTCGCGCTGCCGATGCGGAGCTCTACCGCGTCAAGGCCGAGAAAAAGAAAGCCGGCATCCAGATACGCTAGGAAAAGGGTCGCACGCTTGCGTGCGTGGCGGCCCTCAGCTCATCGATGTATTCCATTAAGCTAAAGTATGCGAATGCCCTTCCTAAAAAGGTGAGCTCGCTAGGCTTTTTTGGGTTTGTTGACAATGATGATGCCGCCGCAGACCAACAGCAGGGCAACTATGACGGTAACGGGGCTCGTGCCAGCGCCCTCGCCGAGCAGCAGCGCGCTCAGCAGCACGCCAAAGACCGGGTTCATAAAGCCAAAGACCGAGACGCGGCTGACGGGGTTGACGGCAAGCAGGCGCGACCACAGCGAGTAGGCGACCGCGGAGATAAGCGCCATGTAGATGATGAGCGCGATGGCGGGGGCAATCGCCGTGGGGGAGAGCGCGCCACCCATCAAAAAGCCGATGGCGGTGAGGACAAGGCCGCCGACCAAGAACTGCCACCCGGCAAGCAAGACGCCGTCGTGCTCGCGCGAGAAGATGCCAATCAGGCAGGTCGAAAGGGCACCCGCGACGGTGGAGGCTAGGATAAAGCCCTCGCCATCGAGCCTGAAGCCAAAGGTGCCATCCGCGCCCGAAAGGTTGACGAGAGCGACGCCGGCAAAGCCCAGCGCACAGCCAAGCACCTTGGCCGTATTGAGCTTCTCGGTGCGAAACGCCAGGGCGGCAAAGAGGATTGCGAGGAAGTTGGCGCTGGCCTCGATGATGGAGCTCGACATGGCGCTGGCGCGCGAGAGGCCCAGATAGAAAAAGAAGTACTGCCCGATAGTCTGGAAGAGCGACAAGACAAAGATGGGCTTGATGTCGCGAGCCTGCGGAATGAGGGGGCGGCGTTGGGCCGCACTCATCCCAACGATAACCAGGGCGCCGGCAAGCGTGAAGCGCAAGCCCGCAAAGAGCAGCTGCGAGGCGCTATCGTGCGCTGGGATACCAAAGAGTGCGTAACCGATCTTGATACAGGGAAAGGCCGATCCCCAGAGTGCACAGCAGACGAGGCAGCCCAGGATGAGTCCGGGCAGGGTGGCGAGATACGGCTTGCGGCTTTCCATGATGTCCTTCCTACATGCGCGAAGCAAAAAAGAACCCGCCACCGGATGTGCCGGTGGCGGGTGTTGTTACCCGAAGGGATTGTACCCGATGGGAAAGGTTTAAGCGAAGTAGGCCACGCCGCTCTCAAAGATCGGCATGAACTTATCGCCGGGGACATGCTCGGGCACGTTGCGGTACAGGTTGTCGCCGCGACGCTCGGCATGGCCCATCTTGCCCAGGACGCGGCCGTCGGGGCTCGTGATGCCCTCGATGGCGAGTGCGGAGCCGTTGGGGTTGACGGAAAGGTCCATGCTGGGCTTGCCGTTCTCGCCCACGTACTGCGTGGCGACCTGGCCGTTGGCGATCAGCTGGGCGAGCACTTCGTCATTGGCGACAAAGCGGCCCTCGCCGTGGCTGATGGCGACGGTGTAGGGGTCGTCCAGGCTGCACTGCGACAGCCACGGGGACAAGTTGGACGAGATGCGGGTGCGCACCAGACGGCTCTGGTGGCGACCGATGGTGTTGAACGTCAACGTGGGCGCATCGGGCGTGGCGTCGACGATGTCGCCGTAGGGCACCAGGCCGAGCTTGATCAGGGCCTGGAAGCCGTTGCAGATGCCCAGCATCAGGCCATCGCGGGCCTTGAGCAGGTCGCGGACTGCCTCGGTGACCTCGGGAGCGCGGAAGAACGCCGTGATGAACTTGGCAGAGCCGTCGGGCTCGTCGCCGCCCGAGAAGCCGCCGGGGATCATAACGATCTGGCTTGCACGGATGCGGCGGGCAAGCTCGTGGGTGCTCTCGGCGACGGCCTCGGGCGTGAGGTTGTTGATCACGAAGGTGTCGGCCTCGGCACCGGCGGCACGGAAGGCGCGGGCGCTGTCGTACTCGCAGTTGTTGCCGGGGAACACGGGGATGATCACGCGCGGGCGGGCGATCTTGGCGCCGCCGTACACGTGGATATCCTTGGCGCGGAAGTCGATGGTCTCGACCTCGGGGGTCTCGCCGGCGCTGCGGTAGGCGAAGACGCCCTCGATGCCGCTCTCCCAGGCCTCCTGGAGCTCGGCGAGCTCGATGACCTCGGAGCCGGTGTCGATGACATAGCCCTCGACGGTGGTGCCCAGGGGCTCGACGACAACGCCGTCGGCGACCTCGGGCAGCTCGGCGTCCTCGGCGAGCTCGACGATAAAGCTGCCGTAGAGCGGGGTGAAGAGGCTCTCCACGTCTACATCCTCGGCAAGCTCGATACCGATCTGGTTACCGACGCACATCTTAAAGAGGCTCTCGGCGCCGCAGCCGTAGCCGGGCGTGGATATGGCCAGGGCGTTGCCGGTAGCAGTGAGCGCCTCGACGGCGTCAAACGCGGCGAGCAACTGCTGGGCGTCGGGACGGTAGTCCTCGCCATAGGTGGCGGGGGCGATGCGGACGACGCGGTGCGTGAGGCCCTTGAACTCGGGCGAGACGGCGCGGGCGGCCTTGCCCACGGCGACGGCGAAGCTGATCAGGGTCGGCGGAACGTTGAGCTCGCCGGTCTCGTCCTCAAACGAACCGCTCATGGAGTCCTTGCCGCCGATGGCGCCGGCACCCAGGTCGACTTGGGCCATGAGGGCGCCCAGGACGGCTGCCGTGGGCTTGCCCCAGCGCTCGGCCTCGGTGCGCAGACGCTCGAAGTACTCTTGGAAGGAGAGGTAGGCGCGCTTGTGCTCAAAGCCGGCGGCAACGAGCTTGGCGATGGACTCGACCACGGACAGGTAGGCGCCCGCAAACTGGTCGGCCTCCATCAGATAGGGGTTGAAGCCCCATGCCATGGCGCTCGCCGTGGTGGTCTCGCCGTCCACGGGGAACTTGGCGACCATGGCCGAGCTTGGGGTGAGCTGCGTCTTGCCGCCAAAGGGCATGAGCACGGTCGCGGCGCCGATGGTGGAGTCGAAGCGCTCGGAAAGGCCCTTGTTGGAAGCGACGTTGAGGTCGGTGACGAGCGAGGTCATGCGCTCGGCGAGCGTGGTGCCGGCCCAGCTGGGCTGCCACACGCTGCGGGCACAGACGTGGGCGACCTGGTGCTTGGGCGCACCGTTGGAGTTGAGGAACTCGCGGGACAGATCGACGATGGCGACGCCGTTCCATGCCATGCGCATGCGCGGCTCGGCGGTAACCTCGGCGATAACGGTCGCCTCCAGGTTCTCCTCGGCGGCGTAGCCCATGAACTCCTCGACGTCACCGTCGGCGACGGCGCAAGCCATGCGCTCCTGGGACTCGGAGATAGCGAGCTCGGTGCCGTCCAGGCCGTCGTACTTCTTGGTCACGGTGTCCAGGTCCACGTACAGGCCGTCGGCAAGCTCGCCCACGGCGACTGAGACGCCGCCGGCGCCAAAGTCGTTGCAGCGCTTGATCAGACGGCAGGCGTCGCCGCGGCGGAACAGGCGCTGCAGCTTGCGCTCGACCGGGGCGTTGCCCTTCTGGACCTCGGCACCCGAGGTCTCGATGGACTCGGTGTTCTGGGTCTTGGAGGAGCCGGTGGCGCCACCGATGCCATCGCGGCCGGTGCGGCCGCCCAGCAGGATGATCTTGTCGGTGGGGGCGGGGCACTCGCGGCGCACGTGGTTTGCCGGGGTAGCGCCCACGACGGCGCCGACCTCCATGCGCTTGGCCACGTAGCCGGGGTGATAGAGTTCGTTGACCTGGCCGGTGGCAAGGCCGATCTGGTTGCCGTAGCTGGAGTAGCCGGCGGCAGCGGTGGTCACGAGCTTGCGCTGCGGCAGCTTGCCCTCGAGCGTCTCGGAAACCGGGACGGTGGGGTCGCCGGCGCCGGTGACGCGCATGGCCTGGTACACATAGCTGCGGCCCGAGAGCGGGTCGCGGATAGCGCCGCCCACGCAGGTGGCGGCACCGCCGAAGGGCTCGATCTCGGTCGGGTGGTTGTGGGTCTCGTTCTTAAACAGGAACAGCCAGTCCTGGTCCTCGCCGTCGACATCGACCTTCACCTTGACGGTGCAGGCGTTGATCTCCTCGGACTCATCGACATCGGTCATGACGCCGGTCTTCTTAAGATACTTGGCGCCGATGGTGCCCATGTCCATGAGGCAGACGGGCTTGGCGTCGCGGCCGAGTTCGTGGCGCATCTCCATGTAGCGGTCGAAGGCTTGCTGCACCACGGCGTCGTCGATCGTCACGTCGTCCAGGACGGTGCCGAAGGTGGTGTGGCGGCAGTGATCGGACCAGTAGGTGTCGATCACGCGGATCTCGGTGATGGTGGGGTCGCGGTCCTCATCGCGGAAGTACTGCTGGCAGAAGGCGATGTCCGCCTCGTCCATGGCAAGGCCGCGATCGGCGATAAAGGCGGCAAGGCCGGCCTCGTCGAGCTCGCGGAAGCCGTCGAGCACCTCGACGGGCTGGGGCTCGGGGGTCTCCATGTACAGCGTCTCGGGCAGGTCGAGCGAGGCGATGCGCGCCTCGACGGGGTTCACCACGTAGTGCTTGATGGCCTCGATGGCGGCTTCGTCCAGAGCGCCCGAGATGATATAGACCTTGGCGGAGCGCACGGCGGGGCGCTCGCCCTGGCTGATGAGCTGCACGCACTCGCTGGCGGAGTCGGCGCGCTGGTCAAACTGGCCAGGCAGGAATTCGACGGCAAAGACGGCGCCATCGCTTGCGGGGAGCTCGTCGTAGGTCACATCGACCTGGGGCTCGCTAAAGACGGTCGGCACGCAGGAGCGGAAAAGCTCCTCGTCGATGCCCTCGACGTCGTAGCGGTTGATGATCCTCAGGGCCTCGATGCCCTTGATGCCGAGAATTTCGGTCAGCTCGCCCTTGAGCTGCTGAGCCTCGACGTCGAACCCGGGTTTCTTCTCCACGTAGATACGAGAGACCATTGGTTCCTGCCTTCCTGATCGGTTGGGCGTACGGTACGGTATGCGGCAGCGGTCGGTTTGCGGGGTCTGCCCTGCGGTCGCCTTGAGCCACATGTTTGTAAACCTCACTATGATACGACAGCTCGCGGCGCGTTGAGGACGGCGAGGGTGCTACAGTGAAGCGCAAACAAGAGAAAGGCATCACATGGCATTCGTTTCGCTCGCCATCATCGCACTCGTGGCCTTTGCGAGTCCTTTTATCGCCTCGGCGATTCCCGGAAAACCCGTTCCCGAGACGGTCTTTTTGCTCGTGCTCGGCGCGGTGCTGGGACCCCATATGCTCGGCGTCATCCATGTAGATGCTGAGGTCTCGCTTGTGTCCGAGCTGGGCCTGGCCTTCTTGTTCCTGCTTGCCGGCTTTGAGATCGACCCCAAGAGCATCACGGGCGTCGAGGGGCGCTACGGCTTGGCGACGTGGGTCGTCACGTTTGGTATCGCCTGGCTTGCCGTGCGCTTTACCCCGTGGTTCTCAGTCAGTCATTTCGACGGTATCGCCGTGACGCTTGCCCTCACTTCGACGGCGCTCGGCACGCTCGTGCCCATCATGCGTGAGCGCTCGCTCACTGGCACGCGTGTGGGCGACTCGATTCTCGCGTATGGCACCTGGGGTGAGCTCGGCCCTGTGCTCGCCATGTCGGTGCTGCTGTCTGCCCGCACTGGCATCCAAACGCTCGTAATCCTTGGCTTGTTTGCGGTGGTTTGCGTGTTGCTGGCTGTGGTCCCAAGCCGCTCCAAGCGTGTCGGCAGCCGCTTCTTTGCGTTTGTCGAGGAACGCGCCGATACCACGTCGCAGACCTTCGTGCGCCTGACGGTGCTCATCCTGGTCACACTCGTGGCGTTCTCGGCCGTCTTTGATCTCGACATCGTGTTGGGTTCTTTTGCCGCCGGCTTTGTCTTGCGCTATATCATCCCCGAGGGCAACCATACGCTCGAGACCAAGCTCGATGGCCTGGCCTACGGCTTTTTGATTCCGGTATTCTTTACCGTATCGGGCGCAAAGATCGATCTGACGGCCGTGGCGTCGCGCCCGGGTCTGCTCGTGGGCTTTATCGTGGCGTTGTTGATTATTCGTGCCGTGCCCATTCTTATTTCTATGAGCATTTGTCCTGCGACGCGCGATGTGTCGGCGTATGGTCGCATTACCGTGGCCCTGTACTGCACCACGGCCCTGCCGATCATCGTTGCCGTGACAAGCGTTGCCGTCAACGCGGGCGCGCTGTCGCAAGATATTGCGTCGGTCATGGTCGCTGCCGGTGCCATCACGGTGTTCTTGATGCCGTTGCTCGCGCAGCTCTTCTACCGCGTGGTCGACGCCGCGCCGGTCGCCGCCGTGGCAGAAGTTGCCGAGCATCCATCCGATGCGCTCGACATCCTGCGCGCCCATCACGATTTGGCGAGCCTGCTCGCACGTGAGCACGAGCTGCTGACTTCGCATGGCCATGGTCGCGTATTCGAGGGCTTGCCTACGCTCGATACGATTGCCGAGCGTCTTTCCGCCGAGGCGGCGAGCGGCCACATCGATGCCCGCATCGTGGACGCGGCGCATCTTCTTGCCGATAAGACCTATGGTGATGAGGTCGACCCGTCCGAGCTGACCCCGCGCGAGCGTCGCCGCCTGGAGCGCGCCAAGCTCGCCGTGCGCGAATACCGCCGCCGCATGTTGGAGCTCTATGCAAGAGAAGAAGCCGAGGACGACGACGGCAAGTAGTCGATACTCTCTCGGGGAAGCCGCGTCCCGCTTTGAAGGCTCGGAACGGGATGTGGTTTCCGAAACGGGGGCCGTTGGGAAACTGTGTCCCGGAATGGGCGCTCAGAGTGGGATGCAGTTTCCGCGAGAGATCCGTTGCGGAAACGGTATCCCAGAATCGGCGTTCAAAACGGGGCGCTCTTTCCGAAACATGGCCCTGAGGGAAGCTGCGTCCCGGTCTGAGTCGGAATTCCGGGACACAGCTTCCCTTTCAAACAGAAGAAGGCGCGCTGCCTGCAGTTGATGCAGACGGCGCGCCTTCTTTGTTGGACTATGTTGAGGCTGGGAGCTGAGGCTTGTGGTCCCTTAAGAGCGGGCGGCTCCGTCGACGGGGAGCACGGCGCCCGTGACGTAGGAGGACATGTCGCTCGCCAGGAAAACAAAGGCGTTGGCGACATCCTCGGGCTCGCCCATGCGACCCAGCGGAATGGTGGCGACGATGGGCTTAATAACCTCTTCAGGCAGGTTGGCGACCATGTCGGTTTTGGTTACACCGGGTGCTACGGCATTGACGCGAATGCCCATGGGGGCGAGCTCGCGCGAGAGCGACTGGACCATGCCGTTGACGGCAAACTTGGACGTTGGATAGCCGACGCCAGAGGGCTGGCCGTACTTGGCAACCATCGAACTCGTGGTGGTGATGGTGCCGCCGTGGCCGGCCTCGGTCATGATCTTGGCGGCAGCTTGGTGGCCATTAAAGACGGCGACGACGTTAAGGTCCATGACCTTTGCGAACTCCTCGGCCGTGTAGTCCAAGAGGGGTGAACGCTGGGAGATACCGGCATTGTTGACGACCGTGTCCAAGCCGCCCATGTCGGCTGCAGCCTGGGTAAAGGCCTCGGTCACGGCTTCGAGTGAGGTGAGGTCGCAGGAGCGGCCCCAGACCTTGGCGTCGGGATAGGCGGCTGTCAGCTTCTCAACGGCCGCATCGGCGGTCTCCTGACGCGAGCCAAAGACGGTGACGGCGGCGCCTTCCTCGATAAAACGGCAGGCGATGGCATAGCCGATACCGCGCGTGCCTCCGGTGATGATTGCTTTCTTGCCCTCGAGCAACATGGTATTTCCTCTCATCGCGGGCGGACATTCGCAGCACAGCGTAGCCGTAACTGGAATCGGCCGTGTTTGCATATCGGTGAACGGTAGCCCGCGTTACCGATGAGCGGCTCGCGCAAATGTGCTCTGCCGTTGTGCTTAGGGCAGGAGACAAAAGGGCTCCCGTCCCGCATCGGACGGGAGCCCTCAAAGCGTGTATTGCTAGGCGAGCGTTGAGCTAGTTCGCCATGACGCCTTCGGTCCAAGCCTCAACGTCCTCGATGCGCAGGACGTTGGCGACCTCGGCTACGCAGTCGACGCTGGCAAGCTCGGCGGTGGCAGCCTGGACGTCCTTCTCGAGCGCGCGGTGCGTCAGGAAGATGACCGAGCAAGTATCGCTGGCGCCCGACTTGCCGTCCTCGACCTGGTTGATGAGCGAGATCGAGATGTTGTGCTTGGCAAAGATGTCGACCGTCTCGGACAGGGCACCCACGCGGTCGGCGACCTTCAGGCGCACATAGTACTTAGTCTGGAGCTCGTCCATGGGCTTAAAGGCGAGGTTGTGACCATAGGGCTCAATCTCGGGCAGCGGAGCCACGCCGCGGCTGATCTGCTCGGAGAGCGACAGGATATCGCCCACGACGGCGCTCGCGGTGGGGAAGGAGCCTGCGCCGGCACCGTAGAACATGGTTTCGCCCACGGCGTCACCCACCACGTAGACGGCGTTCATGGCGCCGTTGACCTTGGCGAGCATATGGTCTGCCGGGATGAGCGTGGGATGCACGCGGACGTCGACGCCGGCGTCGGTGTTGCGTGCGATGCCCAGCAGCTTGATGGTGTAGCCGAGCTCGCGGGCCTGGGCGATGTCCTCGGCGCCGATGGTACGGATACCCTGCTGGTAGACATCGTCGGTGGTCACGCGGGTGCCAAAGCCGATGGAAGCGAGGATTGCCGTCTTGCTGGCGGCGTCGAAGCCGTCGACGTCGGCGGACGGGTCGGCCTCGGCATAGCCCTTGGCCTGCGCGTCGGCAAGCACATCGGCGTAATCGGCGCCCTCGGCGTCCATGCGCGACAGGATATAGTTGGTGGTACCGTTGAGAATGCCGGCGATGGTCAGGATCTTGTTGCCCACCAGGTCGTGCTCGAGCGTGCTCACGATGGGGATGCCACCGCCACAGCTGGCCTCGCACTTAATCTGCACGCCGCACGCGCGCGCCTTCTCGGCGAGCGTCTCGACATGACGGCCCAGCAGGGCCTTGTTGGCAGAGACGACGTGCTTGCCGTGCTCAAAGGCAGTGGTGAAGATCTCGGTTGCGGGATGCTCGCCGCCGATCAGCTCGACGACGATATCGACGGCGGGGTCGGTGACGACGTCATGCCAGTCACTCGTAAAGGCCTCGCGCTCAATACCGGCTGCCTCGGCTTGCTCCCAAGCAAGCGCGCAGGCGCGGGTCAGCTTAAGGTCGATGCCGTAGGCTGCCAGGTACTCATCGTGGTGGCTCTTGATCAGGCGGGCCACGCCGCCGCCGACGGTTCCCAGACCGATGAGGCCGACGTTCACGGTGCGCAGGGGTTCGCTCATAGATAGCTCCTTCGTGCATCTTATGGATGGATTAACCGCTTAAAGGTTGAGTGCATTCTAGCGTGAACCGAGGGCGCGTGCTCGCCAGGCAACAGGAGTCGCACAAAACGGCACCCCCGAAACGCTGCGGAAACATTGGAAACATGCTCGCTACAAACGAACTTCCGCAACAAACTGTCAACGTTTGCGCCATAAGGTTTGCCCTGTACCGCAAGACGGCCGCACCGCGGCCAGCGAAAAGGGGGACACCATGTTTAGCATCAACAACGTACTTAACCGCAGGAGTTTCCTTGTCGGAGCCACGCTTATTTTTGCCCCGATCTATTACACCCCAGCGTCCGTTTTGCTCAAGAACGCCAAGGACATGAGCTACGACATGACACTAATGGGTGTCGACGGCATGGACAGCCTATGTGATCCAGGACGGCAAGTACATCGCTTCCTAAGTGCGCATAAAGCACGACCGGTGAGGCTGTTTTATTTAAGGCAGGTATGCTTGTAACAGAACGGAAACATTACTTTTACATAATAAAGTGGCAATACTGTATAAAGTAATAGAAATACGCAGAATTATGGATAAATCAACAAATCCAAAGAAAAGTTGAAATAATCGCCACTTTCCTTAACTAAAGCGTCTAGTATTTTGCGAACGCCGAACACGGCGAAGGATGGCCTGTCGGGTAACCGAAACCCGACGAGATTTGAGAGGAGAGCCGCATGTCGAGCCTCACCGGTAAGTCATTGAACCCTGTTATGAATCGCAGGAGCGTTATCGCGAGCGCAGCAGGTCTGGGGGCGATGTCCATTCTAGCCGGTTGCTCCTCCAACGGCGGCGACAGCGGTTCCGCTTCGGGCGACGCTTCGTTTAAGATCGGCACCATCGGCCCGCTGACCGGCGCCAACGCGTCCTACGGCAAGTCCGTTACCCAGGGTGTCGAGCTTGGCTGCAAGGATTTCTCGACCAAGGAGCTGCCGCTTGCCAGCAAGGCCGAGGATGACCAGGCCGATGGCGAGAAGGCCGTCAACGCCTTCAACACCCTGCTCGACTGGGGCATGCAGGCCCTCGTCGGTCCGACCACCACGGGTGCGTCGGTTGCCGTTGCCGCAGAGTGCGGTAACGACCCCAAGACGTTCATGATCACCCCGTCCGCGTCCTCCGAGGACGTCACCGACGGCAAGGATTGCGTCTTCCAGGTTTGCTTCACCGACCCCAACCAGGGTGTCAACGCTGCCAAGTTCCTGGCGCAGAAGTATGCGGACGAGAAGTTCGTGCTGTTCTATAACTCCGGCGACGCCTATTCTTCGGGCATCGCAGATTCCTTTAAAGCCCAGGCCGCTGAGTCCAAGCTCGAGATTGTTGACGAGGAGACCTTTAAGGACGACTCCGCCACGAGCTTTACCAACCAGCTGACCAAGGCCAAGCAGGCCGGCGCCACCATGATCTTTGCGCCGATCTACTATACGCCGGCGTCCGTCCTGCTCAAGAACGCCAAGGACATGGGCTACGACGTCAAGATGATGGGCTGCGACGGTATGGACGGCATCCTGGGCGTTGAGGGCTTCGATACCTCTCTTGCTGAGGGTCTGCTGCTCATGACCCCGTTCTCTGCCGACGACGAGAAGAACGCCGACTTCGTCAACGCCTACAAGGATAAGTACGGCGATACCCCCGACCAGTTTGCCGCCGACGCCTACGACGGCGTGCACGCGGTGGCCGAGGCCGTCAAGGAGGCCGGTCTTGGTGTCGACGCCGACCCGACCGAGGTCGCCGAGAAGCTGTCCAAGGCTATGCTCAAGATTACCGTTGATGGTCTGACCGGCAAGCTCACCTGGAACGATAAGGGCCAGGTCCAGAAGGAGCCCACGGCGTACGTCATCACCGACGGCAAGTACGTACAGGCCTAATTGGCCGCCTTACATAGAGCGGTTTTGATCCCAAGCAGGGGAGGTTTTGGCCTTCCCTGCTTGCTTGGTATCTAGGGACAGTGTAACGTCCCTGTTTCATACATCAACTGGAAACCTATTCGAAAGGGGGATGTGGAACATGACGGTCTTTATCCAATACCTGGTCAACGGCCTGTCCATGGGCAGCGTCTACGCCATCATCGCGTTGGGCTACACCATGGTCTACGGTATCGCCAAGATGCTGAACTTCGCTCACGGCGACGTCATCATGGTCGGTGCCTATGTCTCGTTCTGTGCCACGTCGTATCTCGGCCTCCCGGGCTGGGCATCTGTAATTCTCTCTTGTGTGGTCTGTACCGTTCTCGGTGTTCTTATCGAGGGCCTGGCATACAAGCCGCTGCGCCAAGCAGGCCCGCTGGCCGTTCTGATCACGGCCATCGGCGTGTCTTACTTCCTGCAGAACGCCGCGCAGCTTCTGTGGGGCGCCACGCCCAAGAACTTCACTTCGCTCGTCACCTTCCAGGTGCCGGAGTTCTTGGCCAAGTTCAACGTAAGCGCCGTCTCGCTCGTCACCATCGTCGCCTGCCTGGTTATCATGGCCGGCCTGATGTTCTTTACAGGTAAGACCAAGATGGGCAAAGCCATGCGCGCCGTGTCCGAGGACAAGGCTGCTGCTCAGCTCATGGGCATCAACGTCAACCGCACTATTTCGATGACGTTTGCCATCGGCTCCGCCCTTGCCGCCATCGCCGGTGTTCTCCTGTGCTCCTACTCGCCGGTCCTGCAGCCCACCACGGGCGCCATGCCTGGCATCAAGGCCTTCGATGCCGCTGTTTTCGGCGGCATCGGCTCCATCCCCGGTGCCTTTGTCGGTGGCATTCTCATCGGCATCATCGAGGCGATGGCGCAGGCCTACATTTCCACGAGCCTTGCCAACTCCATCGTCTTTGGTGTTTTGATCATCGTCCTGCTCGTCAAGCCTGCCGGCCTCTTGGGCAAGTACGTCCCCGAGAAGGTGTAGGTGAGCGTTATGAAGTTTCTTAAAGACAAACAGACGCGTCACGACTTTGTTACGTATGCCATGTGCCTTGTGGCGTTCGCCATCGTGTTCTTTATGCAGTCTAACCACATGATCCCGCGTATGATTGCCGGTCAGCTGGTTCCCATCACGGCCTATATCGTCATGGCCATCTCCCTTAACCTCGTCGTCGGCATCGCAGGCGACCTGTCGCTGGGCCACGCGGGCTTTATGAGCGTCGGTGCCTACACGGGCATCGTCACCGCGGTCGCCCTTGAGAGCGCCGTTCCGTCCGATCCGGTGCGCCTTATCATCAGCGTCGTGGTCGGCGCTATCGCCGCTGCCATCTTGGGCTTCTTGATCGGTATCCCGGTCCTGCGCCTGAGCGGCGACTATCTGGCCATCGTGACCTTGGCTTTTGGCGAGATCATCAAAGAGATCGTCACCTGCCTCATTGTGGGCGTCGACTCCCGCGGCCTGCACGTGATCTTTAACATCACGGGCAACTCTACGATTAACGACCTGCACCTGCTCGAGGACGGCACCGCCATCATCAAGGGCGCGCAGGGCGCATCGGGCGTGTCGACCTATTCGACCTTCCTTGCCGGCGCCATCCTGGTCATGGTCGCGCTCGTGATCGTGCTCAACCTGGTTCGCAGCCGTACCGGCCGTGCCATTATGGCCGTGCGCGACAACAAGATTGCAGCCGAGTCCGTGGGCATCTCCGTCACCCAGTACCGCATGATTGCCTTTGTTGTTTCCGCTGCCCTCGCCGGTGCTGCCGGAGCCCTGTTCGGCGGTAACTTCTCGCAGCTTTCCGCCACTAAGTTTGACTTCAACACGTCGATCCTCATCCTGGTGTTCGTGGTCCTGGGCGGTCTGGGCAATATGCGCGGCTCTGTCATCGCGGCGGCGTTGCTCACGGTGCTCCCCGAGCTGCTCCGTCAGTTCTCGGACTACCGCATGCTCATCTACGCTATCGTGCTGATCCTGGTCATGATCTTTACCAACAACCCGCAGCTCAAGGCTTTCTTCGGTCGCATCAAGGACCGCTTTGCTTCCAAGAAGGAGGTGGCAGCCGATGCCCAGTAAATTTGAGTTCAACAAGGGCAAGATGGTCCCGTATCCTTCTGGCGCCATCGTTCCCGACCGTGACCTGGGCGAGCGCCCGGCACTCGAGTGCATCCACCTGGGCATTGAGTTCGGTGGCCTTAAGGCAGTCGATGACTTTAGCCTGACTATCGGCAAGACCGAGATCGCCGGTCTCATCGGCCCCAACGGTGCCGGCAAGACCACGGTCTTCAACCTGCTCACCAAGGTGTACCAGCCTACGCACGGCACCATCCTGCTCGATGGTGAGGACACCTCGGGCAAGTCGGTCTACCAGGTCAACCGCATGGGTATTGCCCGTACGTTCCAGAACATTCGCCTGTTCAACACCATGACGGTGGAGGACAACGTTAAGGTCGGCCTGCACAACCAGGAGCGCTACTCCGGCTTTGAGGGCGTGCTGCGCCTGCCGACGTATTGGAAGCACGAGAAGGCCGCCCACGAGCGCGCCATGGAGCTACTGTCCATTTTTGACATGGAGCACCTGGCAAACGAGCAGGCCGGATCGCTGCCTTACGGCGCTCAGCGTCGTCTGGAAATCGTCCGCGCGCTTGCCACCAACCCCAAGCTGCTGCTGCTCGACGAGCCTGCCGCCGGCATGAACCCGTCCGAGACCGCGGAGCTCATGGAGAACATCGTTAAGATTCGCGACACCTTCGGCATCGCCATCATGCTTATCGAGCACGACATGTCGCTCGTCATGAATATATGCGAGGGTATCTGCGTGCTTAACTTTGGCAAGGTCATCGCCAAGGGCACGGCCGAGGAGATCCAGAACAACGACGCCGTTATCGAGGCGTATCTGGGCAAGCAGGATAAGGGGGAGAACTAAATGGCAGAGCCGATGCTTTCCGTCTACAACATCAACGTCTGGTACGGCGCTATCCACGCCATCAAGGACATCTCCTTTAACGTCAACGAGGGCGAGATCGTGGCCCTGATCGGTGCGAACGGTGCCGGCAAGTCCACAACGCTCAAGACTGTCTCGGGCCTGCTGCGCTCCAAGACCGGCTCCATCAAGTTTATGGGCGAGGACATTACCCATACGCCTGCCGACAAGCTGGTGGGCAAGGGCCTGGCTCAGGTCCCCGAGGGCCGTCGTGCCTTTTTGCAGATGACGGTCGAGGAGAACTTGGAGATGGGCGCCTACACGCAGCCCAAGTCCACGGTGGCTCCGGGCCTGGAGCGCGTCTACGAGCAGTTCCCGCGCCTGAAGGAACGTCGTCGCCAGGTCGCCGGCACCCTTTCAGGCGGCGAGCAGCAGATGCTCGTTATGGGGCGCGCCCTTATGAGTAACCCCAAACTGCTCATGCTCGACGAGCCTTCCATGGGTCTGGCACCGATTCTGATCGAACAGATCTTCCAGATTGTCGAGGACTTGCACAAGGCCGGTACCACGGTGCTTCTGGTCGAGCAAAACGCGCAGATGGCGCTTTCCATCGCCACACGCGGTTACGTGCTCGAGACCGGCAAGATCACCATGACCGGCACCGGCCAAGAGCTCCTGCATGACGACAACGTCCGCAAAGCCTACCTCGGAGGCTAACCCACCTAACAAAAGGGGCGCTGACTATCTCAGGCAGCGCCCCTTTTTAGTTGCGGTGAAATAGGGACTGAATACGGGCTCCAGAGGCCAAAAGAGTCCCTATTCCACCGCAACTTCATGGGGATGTGTGACAATGCCCGTCGGAAAACATCTGCTGTCTTTGGGGGTCTATCTATGCTGTACGAGTTTTGTGCCGAGAACTTTGAGTGGGTGCCGGCAGCTATCGATGCCGGTGCAAAGCGCATCGAGCTGTGCGACAACCTTGCCGTTGGTGGCACCACGCCTTCTGCCGGCGTTATCAGCGCTACAGTCAGCTATGCTCACGAGCATGACGCGCGAGTGATGTGCATGATTCGCCCGCGTGGTGGTGACTTTCATTACAACCAAGACGAGCTGCGCATGATGGAGATGGACCTGGGCCTTGCCGTAAGCGCCGGCGTTGACGGCTTGGTCTTTGGCTGCTGCAAGCCCTGCGCTGGCGGATGGGCGCTCGACGAACTTACGCTTGGCGCCCTCGTGATGGCTGCGGGCTGCGCGACCGAGGAATGTAAGCGTGAGCCCATCGACATCACCTTCCACATGGCATTTGACCAGCTCTCGCCCGAGGCTCAGCTCGATGCGATTGATACACTTGCCGACTGCGGCGTTACGCGCATCCTCACGCATGGCGGCGCTGCCGGTACGTCGATCGAGGATAATTTCGATCACCTGGCTCGTTTAATCGAGTATGCGGGTGATCGTTTGACCATCCTTCCCGGCGGCGGCATCACTACGGCAAATCGCGACGCGGTCGCGGCGGCGCTAGACGTCTCCGAGCTCCATGGCACCAAGATCGTGCCGCTGGAGGTATAACCCGTGGCGCTGGTATTCGATGTTCAGCAGGCGAGCGGCAAGCCCGACGACAACCGTCGCCCCGGTACCGCGTGTCCCTTTTGCAACACGGAGGGGCTCACCAACATCATCCAGCGCGACGGTGACTGCATCTGGCTCGAGAATAAGTTCAAGACCCTGCGCGCCACCCGTCAAACCGTGCTGATCGAGTCGGCCGATCACGATGCCGACCTGGTGACCTATAAGCCGGATGAACTCCACCATGTGATGAGGTTTGCTCTGGATTGCTGGCAGCAGATGATCGATTCGCAGCAGTATCGAAGCGTGCTCATGTACAAGAACAAGGGTCCGCTTTCGGGCGGCAGCCTCGTCCATCCACACATGCAGATTGTGGGCTTGGAACAGGAGGACGGCTATGCGGCGCTGACCTCAGCCAACTTTGAAGGCATCGATGTTTGGCAGAGGGGAAGGGTTGCGGTCAACATCTCAACCGAACCGATTATGGGGTTCTTTGAGGTCAATGTTTCAGCCCCGCAGGGAATCGCCGCCAGCGATGGCGCGCGAGACCAAGCCGAGACGGACCTCTTCGCCGATGCGATTCAGGTAGCTCTGCGCTATATCCTGAACGAGCACCATGGTGGTCGCGCAGAGTCGTACAACTTGTTCTTCTACCACATGGACGGCCGGACCATTGCCAAGGCGCTTCCGCGCTGGGTGGTTTCACCCTACTTTGTCGGGTATCGGCTGGCTCAGGTCAATGCTGAGACCACGCTCGATGTCGATGCGGAGCGATTCCGCGCACATCTGGAGGCGCTCACATCGTAAAGTGAGCGCCCGCACACTGCGGACGGTTTAGCGCGCCATTGCATCGCGGCCGGCCTCGACCCGCTTGCGCTGGGCGGCGCGCTCCTCGCCGGTCAGACGCTCAAAGAAGTGTCCGATAAGCGAGGCGAGCACCTGCTGAAACAACGTTCCACACATGACGGGAAACACAACTTCGCCCGGAAAGTATTGCGTGGCGATGACGGCGCCCGAAGAGATATTGCGCATGCCGCAGGTAAAGCACATGGTGGTCGTTTCGCTATATGGCAGATGCAGCGCGCGGGCGACCAGAATGCCGACGACAAAGCCGCTGATGGCGAAGACCAAAATAAAGAGGGCGACTTCCAAGCGCACCGCGTTCATGTGCAGCACGTACTCGCTCATGGCGGTGGAGTTGGAGGCGATAACGCCCATCATCATGAACTTGCAGGCGGGCGAGAGCGCGGGGGAGAGTTTCTCGTGCCCCCAGCCGCGCGTGAGCTCGTTGATCACGATGCCGAGCACAGCGGGGATGGCGATCATAAAGGCCATGTTCTGCATCATGCTCGGCACGTCGATCGAGACGGTGGCGCCCAGCAGGAGCTTGAGCGTAAGCGGAATCGTCACAGGGGAGATGACCGAGGACGTCAGGATGATGGTGAGCGCGAGCGGGCCGTTGCCGCCGAACATGCTGATCCACATAAAAGCGGTGACTGCCACGGGCACACTGTATTCGAGCACGATGCCGCAGACAAGGTTGGGGTTGGAACCAAAGAACAACGATCCCATGGCATAGGCCGCGATGGGAATAAGCGCCGCCGAGACCAACAACGCCAGAATCAGGTGCAGCGGACGGTGGAACACCTCGGCTACCTGGTGAAAGGTGTTGCTGAGCGCACCCTGAAACGTCATAAAGGCGAAGAGGGCGGGAACAATGGGCTTGAGAACGCCGATCTGTTGAGGAAAGAGCACGCCGAGCGCCACACAAATCGGAACGATGATCTGCATGTGCCCCGCGAGGAACTTCCCCAGTCCAGCCCATTGCTTCATATGCCCCGCGACTCCCTTTATCCGCGAACTTGTTTGTATGGATATGCTAGACGCTCGTATGTGTCCGTGCGGCTGAAACGCTCGATTGTTTCGAGGGCATTACCGCCATCGTTTGCCGAAACCGCGGCGCACCGCGGCGTTTTGCGTCCGCGCTGCACGGTATAATAAATCCGTTCAACAGATCTGCCTGCCGAAGCGGGCATACACAGAGGACTCATCGCTATGAACCGTGAGAGGTATCGCGGCGACCTGCCCCTATCGGGGGTGGGTGCCTATGTCATCGCTTAAGACGACGCATCGCTGGGCGGTCGCTCAGCAAAATCCCGAGCTCGAAAAGGAACTTTCGGCTGGTCTGGGCATTCCTGGGCTGGTGGCGCGCATTATGGTCGCGCACGGCATTGGCTCCATCAAAGAGGGCCAATTGTTTTTGACGCCTTCGCTCGATCGCGACTGGGCCGACCCACTCATTATCCCGGGCATGTCGGTCGTTGCCGACCGCGTTGAGCGCGCTATTCGCAACCACGAGCACATTGCAGTCTTTGGCGATTTTGACGTTGACGGCATTACGTCGACCTGCCTGTTGACCGAGGCGCTGCGCACGTTTGGCGCCGATGTCACGCCGTTTATTCCGCATCGCTTTGATGAGGGCTACGGTCTTTCGCGCGCGGCACTCGACCGCGTTAACGAGCTCGCTCGCCCCCAGCTGATCGTGACCGTCGATAACGGCATTGCCGCCAAGGAAGAGGTTTCCTATCTGGAGAGCCTGGGGATCGATTTGGTGGTCACGGACCATCACGAGCCCTCCGACCAGGTGCCGCAGGGTGTGCCCCTGACCGACCCCAAGCTCGAGGACGAGGGCCCCTCGCGCGAGCTTGCCGGTGCTGGTGTGGCGCTCAAGCTGGTGCAAGTCCTGGGTGAGCGCCTGGGCAAGCCGTCGTATTGGCGTTCGCTAATCGAGGTCGCGGCGCTGGGCACCGTGTCCGACATGATGCCGCTCACGCCCGAGAATCGCGCACTGGTCGCCGAGGGCATCCAGCAGATGCGCGTGACGGCCCGCCCCGGTTATATCGCGCTTGCCGCACTTGCCAAGGCCGACCTTTCTACCATTACGGCCGACGGCCTGTCGTTTTCGCTCATCCCTCGTCTGAATGCTGCCGGCCGCATGGCTGATCCCAAGCTGGCGCTCGACCTGCTGCTTGCCCGCGACCCCATCGAAGCGAGCGCGCTTGCCGCCGAGCTCGAGGAAATCAATCGCCAGCGCCGTGAGATCGAGGCGGAGCTCACGCGCGATGCCATGGCAAAGGTCGAGGAGACCTATGACGGCGGACGCGCGATCGTCGTGGGCGGCGAAGGCTGGCACGAGGGCGTCAAGGGCATCGTGGCAAGCCGTCTGACCAACCGCTACCACGTGCCGGCGCTGCTGTTCTCGATCGAGGACGGTATCGCGCGCGGCTCTGGTCGCTCGGTGGGCAAAGTTAACCTGTTTGACGCCATCGAGCGCTGTTCCGACCTGATGATTCGTCGCGGCGGACATGCCGGTGCGGTGGGTGTGACTATCGAGGCATCCAAGCTCGACGAGTTCCGCCGTCGCCTTTCCGCCGTGTTGTCCGAGCTTCCCGCCGAGGACTTTGAGGACACCGACGAGGTTGCCGCCACGGTCGAACTTTCCGAATTGAATATCGAGACCATCGAGCAGATTTCCCGCCTTGAGCCGTTTGGCCAGGGTAATAAGGTGCCGCTGCTGGCTGCCGAGGGCGTGACGATGTGTGATCGCGCCGTGGTGGGTAAGACCGGCGAGCACATGCGCTTTGTGGCGACCGATGGCGCCGCGAGTGTGCCGGCCATTATGTTCCGCGTGCCGCAAATCGATAAGCTCATCAACTGCGATAGCGCTGTCGACTTGGTGTTCGAGGCCGTTGCCGAGCATTGGCAGGGTCGTGTGAAGCCCAAGCTCATGGTCAAGGATGTTCTGGTCCGCGATACCACGCTGCCCAGCGTCGACGATCCGGCATGCGAGCTTCGTCGTGGCGTGCAGCCGGCGGATTCCGGCCTGCGCTTGGAGTCGCGCAAGCGCGAGACGCTCGCCCAGCTTTCCTATACCGAGCTCACGCGCTCGCTTATCCATAGCTTTATCGGCTCGAACCAGCCACATCGCGCGCAGGTCGAGGCACTCGACGCGCTCGCCGACCACCAGAGCGTTTTGGCCGTTATGGGGACGGGACGTGGCAAGTCGCTCATCTTCCATGTGCACGCCGCGCGCGAGGCGGTCCTTCGTGGGCGGGCGAGCATCTTTGTCTATCCGCTGCGTGCGCTCGTTGCCGACCAGGCTTATCATCTCTCATCGACGATGGCCGCGCTCGGCATTGGCGTGGGCGTGCTGACCGGCGAGACCGTGGAGGCGGCGCGCGATGACGTGTTTGCCGGCTTGGCTTCGGGCCGCACCGGCATCGTGCTCACGACGCCCGAGTTCCTGTCCATTCACCGCGACCGCTTTGCGCGTTCGGGGCGCATCGGTTTTGTCGTTATCGATGAGGCGCATCATGCCGGTCTTGCCAAGGGCGGCGACCGCAGCGCCTATCTCGACATGCCCGATATCCTCAAAGCCTTGGGCGACCCGGTCGTTATGGCTGCGACGGCCACCGCAACGGCTCCGGTTGTGGCCGAGCTCGCCCGCGTACTACCGATTACCCGCACGGTGGTCGACGAGACGGTGCGCGAGAACTTGCAGCTCGAGGATGACCGAGATCTTGCGAGCCGCGAGAACCGCCTGGTGTCAATCGTGGCGACGGGGGAAAAGACCGTCATCTACGTCAATTCGCGCGACCAGTCCGTGGCGCTCGCCAAGACGTTGCGCAAGCGTGTGCCCGATTGCGCAACCCATATCGCGTTCTATAACGCGGGGCTTGCGCGTTCTGATCGCCGTCGCGTGGAGGAAGCATTCCGAGACGGAAGCCTCAGCTGCATCGTCTCGACATCTGCCTTTGGCGAGGGCGTCAACCTGCCCGATATCCGCCATGTCGTGCTCTATCACATGCCGTTTGGCGGCATTGAGTTTAACCAGATGAGCGGCCGCGCCGGTCGCGATGGCCAGCCCGCCGTGATCCATCTGCTCTATTCGTCGCGCGACGCCCGCATTAACGAGCGCCTGCTCGACTGCTATGCGCCCGAGCGCGACGAGCTCGTCACGCTCTATCGCGCGCTGCAGACCATGTGGCGCTCCAACCGCGGCAAGACGGGGGACGATTCCTTTAGCGCGAGCGATATCGACATCGCGCAGATGTGCCTTGCCATCGATGCTCGCACGCCGGTCGACGAGCGTTCGGTGGAAAGCGGCCTGGGAATCTTCGAAGAGCTTGGTTTCTGTCGAGTTTCGGGGTTTGACGACACTCGTCGTATCGCGATGGCCGAAAACCCCGGCCGCGTGCAATTGAGCAGGTCAATTCGCTATTTGGAGGGCTTGCGCTCGCGCATGGAGTTCTCGGCTTTCCGGAGCTGGGCGCTCGATTCGTGCGCTTCTGATATGCTAGCCAAAGTTAACCGCCCGATCGTACCGCGGGCCTAGGGGAAGGGGACCTCGATGGATGCCGCAGCCCGTACCGCCCATGATTCCACCCTCCAGCCGTTTTCGGAGATGGAGCACTATAAGCATGCCGATGAGCTGCCGCCCGAGATTATGGCGGACAGCTACGACAAGCTGGAGCGCCTGTGCCTCAAATATATGAATGAGGACGACTTTTCTAAGGTGGAGCAAGCCTACTGCTTTGCCGCCGAGAAGCACTGCAACCAAAAGCGCCGCTCGGGCGAGATGTACATTAACCATCCCGTCGAGGTTGCCATCATTTTGGCCGATCTCAAGATGGACTGCGATGTGGTGTGCGCCGCACTGCTGCACGATACCGTCGAGGATACCGAGACCTCGCTCGCCGATGTTTCCGGCCTGTTTGGCGATACGGTGGCCGAGCTCGTCGATGGCGTGACCAAGCTCACCAACATCGAAGTTGACAGCATGGACGAGAAGCAGGCGCTCACGCTGCGCAAGATGTTCCTCGCCATGTCCAAGGACATTCGCGTCATCATCGTTAAACTTGCCGACCGTCTGCACAACATGCGAACGCTGGCAGCCCTGCGCGAGGATCGTCGCCTGTTTAAGGCTCGCGAGACCATGGACGTGTATGCGCCCCTGGCCGACCGTCTGGGCATGAGCTCCATTAAATGGGAGCTCGAGGACCTGTCCTTCTTCTACCTTGAACCCGACGCCTACCAGCGCATCGCGCGCATGGTGGCGGAGTCGCGCGAGGTCCGTGAGCGCTATCTGGCCGAGACCATCAAGACACTCACCGACGAACTCAACCGCATTGGCCTGGAGGACTTCCAGATTAACGGCCGTTCCAAGCACTATTGGTCCATCTACCAAAAGATGAAGCGCAAGGGCAAGGAATTCTCCGAGATCTACGACCTGGTGGCACTGCGTGTCATCACGCATTCGGTGCGCGATTGCTACTCCACGCTCGGCGCGGTGCATACGCTGTGGCACCCCATGCCCGGTCGCTTTAAAGACTATATCGCCATGCCCAAGGTCAATAACTACCAGTCGCTCCACACGACGGTCATCGGCCCCACGGCCCGTCCGCTCGAGATTCAGATTCGAACCTACGAGATGCATGAGCAGGCCGAGTACGGCATTGCCGCCCACTGGCTATACAAGAAGTCGGGCGGATCGTCTGCTTCCAAGACCAATGACGCTCAACGTTTGGACGACCAGATCAACTGGCTCAAGCATTCGCTCGATTGGGCTGCGTCTGATGAGATCACCGACGCCAAGGAATACCTGCATTCGCTGAAGGTCGACCTCTTCGATCAGGAGATCTTCGTCTTTACGCCCAAGGGCGAGGTCATGGCGCTTCGTGCCGGCTCCACGCCGCTCGACTTTGCCTATGCCGTTCACACCGAGGTGGGAAACCATTGCGTCGGCGCCAAAATCAACGGTGCGGTGGCTCCGCTCACGCACGAGATTAAGACGGGTGACCGTGTCGAGATCCTGACTAACAAGAGTTCCAAGCCGTCGCGTGATTGGCTCAAGATCGTTAAGACGCCTTCCGCCAAGTCAAAGATCCGCCGCTATTTTGCCGCTGCGACCAAGGATGACGACGCTGCTGCCGGCCGCGATATGCTGGCCAAGGACCTGCGGAAGCGTGGCTATGGCATTTCTACGCCGCGTTCGACGCGTGCGCTCAACGCCGTAGCGGAGCAGTTTAACTTCAAGCAGCTCGAGGACCTGTTTGCCGCCGTCGGCGCCGGCAAGGTTGCCCCGCGCGCTGTGGGCAATAAGGTCGAGCAAATCTTGGACCCCAAGCCCGAGGAACAGCTCACCAAGGCCGAGGCTATCGCCGAGGTCGTGAAACAGCCTGCTCGCGGCTCCAACCGCAAGCCGCAAAAGCGCGGCAAGAGCGCAAGTAACGGCATTATCGTCAAGGGCGAGAGCAACAGCGGCCTGCTGGTCCGTCTGGCTCATTGCTGCAACCCCGTGACGGGCGACGACATCGTCGGCTTCATCACGCGCGGTCGTGGCGTTTCGGTACATCGCGCCAACTGCCCCAACGTCAAGGGTCTTATGGAACATCCCGAGCGCATGATCGATGTGGAGTGGGACGGCGCTGCCGACACCCTCTTCCAGGTCGAGATCGTGGTCGAGTGCTTGGACCGTATGGGCCTGCTCAAGGATGTCACCATTGCCATTGGCGATGCGGGCGGCAATATCCTTTCTGCCGCCACGTCGACCAACCGCGAGGGTATTGCAACCCTGCGCTTTATGGTCGAGATCTCGGACGCGAGTGGTCTGGATCCGCTGCTGGCTTCCATCAGCAGTGTCGATTCGGTCTACGACGCTCGCCGTCTTATGCCCGGCGAAGGCGGAGCTCAGCTCAAGCGCCGTGTGTAGGTGCGAGAGCCTCTCAGCATCATAGATATTGGTTACGTTCGAGGCATCGTTTGGTGCCTCGAACGTATTTTAGAAGGAGGGTATGCGCATGGGCGATATGACTTTGGACCTGACACCCCGAGGTGCGGCTTCGATTGAGGCGCTCGTCAACGGCCCCATTCAGACCAACAGTTACGCCGTGATTTCGAATGACGAGTGCTTAATCGTCGATCCGGCGTGGGAGGGCGAGTGTCTTGTGGAGCATATCCGCACCGCGCATCCTGAGGTGCGCGTACTCGGCTCTGTCTGCACGCACGGTCATGCCGACCATGTTGGCGGGGTTGCCGGGGTTCGAGCTGTCGTTGGCGACAGCGCGCTATATGAGTTGTGCGCTAAGGACGTGACGGTACCTCGCGCAAATATCGAGGAGCAGCGCGCCATGTGGGGTATCGAGACACCCGATCCGGGTGAGCCGACGCGTTTGCTTGCCGAGGGCGATACAATCGAGGTGGGCGACGTCTGCCTGCAGGTGATCGAGACGCCGGGGCATACGCCGGGCGGCATCGTCCTGTTCGCCGCGACCGAGCGGGGGAACATCGCCTTTGTGGGCGACACGCTTTTCCCGGGCAGCCACGGTCGTACCGATCTTTCCGGCGGTGACGAGGCGGCGATTATGCGCTCGCTCTCCAAACTTGCCAAGATGCTTCCGCCCGATACCGTTTGCTTGACGGGCCATGGCGATTCGACCACGATGGCGCGCGAACTTATGCAGAACCCGTTTATGCAGATGTAGGCTCGAAGCCGTCGTCCGAACCACGAAGACCGCTCAATCGTCAAGCTATTTTCCCCAGTGGGTCGATTCTGTGGGGCAAACGGTCAAAATTTGTCCAATCGGATGGTATTCGTGAACAAACGAACGTTTATGCTCGGGTATGTCGTGGTAAAATCTCAGGCGTTATCGGAGCAACCTTACAGGAGGTTTCTTTTATGCTCGTCAACGCAGCAGACATGCTCAAGAAGGCCGAGGCCGGCAAGTACGGTCTCGGTGCCTTCAACACCAACAACCTCGAGTGGACCCTGGCTATTCTCCAGGCCGCCGAGGAGGCCAAGTCTCCGCTGATCCTTCAGTGCACCGCTGGTGCCGCTAAGTGGATGGGCGGTTTCAAGGTCTGCGCCGACATGGTCAAGGCTGCCGTCGAGGCCACGGGCGTTACCGTTCCCGTCGCCCTTCACCTCGATCACGGTTCTTACGAGGACTGCTTCAAGTGCATCGAGGCCGGCTTCACGTCCATCATGTATGACGGCTCTCACGAGGAGACCTTCCAGCTTAACCTCGACCGCACCAAGGAGCTCGTTGAGCTTGCCCACTCCAAGGGCATGTCCATCGAGGCCGAGGTCGGCGGCATCGGCGGCACCGAGGACGGCGTGACCTCCAGCGGCGAGCTCGCTGATCCTGCTGAGTGCAAGCAGATTGCTGACCTGGGCGTCGACTTCCTCGCCTGCGGTATCGGCAACATCCACGGCGTGTACCCTGCCGACTGGGCTGGCCTTTCCTTCGAGCGCCTGGGCGAGATTAAGGCTCAGACCGGCGACCTGCCCCTCGTCCTGCACGGTGGCACCGGCATCCCCGAGGATCAGATCAAGAAGGCCATCTCCCTGGGTATCTCCAAGATCAACGTCAACACCGATCTGCAGCTCGTCTTCGCCAAGGGCGTTCGCGAGTATATCGAGGCTGGCAAGGATCAGCAGGGCAAGGGCTTTGACCCCCGCAAGCTCCTCAAGCCTGGTCGCGACAACATCGTTGCCCGCACCAAGGAGCTCATGGAGGAGTTTGGCTCCGTCAACAAGGCGTAAGTAGCGGTTTAACTTTCCCGTCGGAGGCCCCGTTCACCCTACGCTTTTCCCTTGCGCTCACCTGGCTTTGCCAGAGGTCGCGCAATGGGAAAAGCTCCGGGCGAACGGGGCCTCCTTTGTTAACTCGCTGCAGGGTTACGAGACTGAATTCATTTTTGCTACCGTTCAGTGGCGTTGATGGCTCCTTTGTTGGGGCTTTCTATTTATCTCGCTACAATGGGCTTCAAGAGTTCTAATGACTTGGAGTTTGGTATGGCTGTTATTAATGTGCTGCCTTCGGATGGGAAGGTTATTGACGAGGGTCCTGTTGGTTGCTCTGTTGATGTTTGCAATGGTGACTTCCGTTTTCTAGATGTTGGCTTGCCACCCGAGATTCTGCGTTTAAAGGACGCGGGGTATCTTTCGCAGGCTATTGAGGCCTGCGACCGTCTACTTGCCCAAAATCCCGATCCCTCGCTCGCTGCCTGCGTCCGTGCCGAGCGGTATCGCATGCTTGAGACGCCGCTTCATTTTTCGGTGTCGCGCGATCGAGCTATTGCGATGATTCGCGAGGAGTGGCCTGAGTTTACTGAGGAGCAGTTTAACGATCTGATTGACCGTAAGCGTATTGACTGGCGCTTTATCGACGGCGAGCTGTTCGTTCTCGACAACTTCCTCGATTCGCTTTGCGTATATCCCAAAGAGGTCCCCGGCATGCGTCCCGATCCTACGGACGGAATTGCACTGCGCAACGAGATGCTCAAGGAGATGGAGTCGCAAAACGGATTGGCTCGCGTCATTACGCTTAAAGCATCTGTGTCTGTCCCCGGCGCTCTAGAGGGGGAGACCGTTCGCGCTTGGCTTCCCGTTGCCGCCACCTGCCGCCAGCAGTCTCGGGTCGAGATTCTCGACATGACGCCGGAGGGTGCTGTTGCTCCCGCGAACGCTTCGGCGCGTACCGCCTCGTGGTCTTCTTCGAGTGAGCGCTCATTCTCGGTGACTTATCGTTATCACATCGATGCTGCTTATTGTGATGTCTACGGTGGCACACTTCCGGTTCATCCGCGCATGGACGCGCCTCTGCCCGAGGATATTTCCGAGGACCGTCCGCACATTGCATTTACGCCGTATCTGCAGCAGCTGACGGCCAGCGTTGTTGGCGGACTCGAGGATCCGCTCGATCGCGCCCGTGCTATCTATGATTACCTAACGCAGTATATCGACTATCGCTATCAGCCGCCGTACTTGCTTTTGGGATCTATTGCCGATGACTGCGCGCATTCGCTCCGCGGCGATTGCGGCGTTATGGCGCTCACGTTTATCACCATGTGCCGTATCGCGGGCGTGCCTGCCCGTTGGCAGAGCGGCCTCTACGTTGCGCCCGATTCGGTGGGGTCGCACGACTGGGCAGAGTTCTATACGCCGCAGACCGGTTGGCTCAACGCCGACGTGTCATTTGGATCTTCTGCTCGCAGGATGGGGGAGGAGTGGCGCCGCCGTCACTACTTTGGCAATCTCGACCCATGGCGTATGGTGGCCAACAATCGATTCCAGGCAGAGTTTGAGCCCTCTTTCGACGGCATGCGCGAGGACCCTTACGATAACCAGATGGGTGAGGCTTCGGTCGACGGTCGCGGATGCCGTCAGCGCGAGATGCTACGCACGGTCGAACTCATCGAAATGCTCGAAGTTCCATTTTCGGACTAATCGGTAGAAAGCTGTGATAAACTAACTCACGCATTACGTGCCCGAGTGGCGGAATTGGCAGACGCAGTGGACTCAAAATCCACCGTTGGCAACAACGTGCGAGTTCGAGTCTCGCCTCGGGCACCATACATGCAAGTGAGCGTTCAAGGGGGTTGCGGCCCCCTTTTTCGTGTACGTAATGTGATAACGCGCTGTACGTGTTATTATTCGCAAGGCGTTGTTCCCGCAATGCCCTAAAGAGGAACTCGAGGGTTCCCACCTTTTGGCGCCAATGAGCAGCTGACTGGTCATACAACTTAGATTCCCTTCCTCAAATCGAGGAACTCTATGTGTACGACCTGGTTGCCGAGAAGCGCCGGGTTATTTTTTTATGAATGGAGGTAGGGAAAATAGCTAAGTCTGATGACACCCGCATCAACGACGAGATCACTGCATCTTCGTGCCGTTTGATTGGCGTCGATGGCTCTCAGCTCGGCCTGTTCGCCATCCGCGATGCCCAGCGCGTCGCCGACGATCAGGGTCTCGACCTGGTCGAGATCGCTCCCAACGCGGAGCCGCCGGTCTGCAAGGTCATGGACTACGGTAAGTTCAAGTACCAGCAGGCCATGAAGGCCAAGGCTGCTCGTAAGAACCAGTCCAAGGTCGAGGTCAAGGAAATGAAGTTCCGACCCAAGATCGACGTTGGCGACTACGAGACCAAGAAGGGCCACGTTCTGCGTTTCCTCAAGAAGGGCGCACGCGTTAAGATCACCATCATGTTCCGCGGCCGTGAGATGGCTCACCCGGAGCAGGGCCTTAACGTTCTCGAGCGTCTCGCCGAGGATCTCAAGCCTTACGCTACGGTCGAGTCCAAGCCTAAGATGGAAGGCCGTAACATGCTTATGCTGCTCGCCCCGATTAAGGGCGCCTTCGATGAGGATAAAGCGGCAAGCGATACTAAGTAACTAGTGTTCTGTAACCGATTAAGGAGTATTTCATGCCTAAGATGAAGTCCCACAGCGGCACCAAGAAGCGTTTCCGCAAGACTGGTACCGGCAAGCTTATGCGCGCCAAGGCTTTCAAGAGCCACATCCTGAGCAAGAAGTCCACCAAGCGTAAGCGTGGCTTCCGTCAGGAGACCGAGATTGCCGCTGCCGACCGCAAGGTCATCAAGTCGCGTCTCGCCTAAGTTCGCGTTCCCGTTTTTCGTTTTACCGTCTAGGAGTTGATAGAACATGGCACGTATTAAGCGCGCTGTTGCCGCCAAGAAGAAGCGCCGTACCGTTATGCACCGTGCGAAGGGTTACTACGGTGCCGCTTCGCGTACTTACAAGCATGCTAAAGAGCAGGTCCAGCACTCCCTGCAGTATCAGTATCGTGATCGCCGCAACAAGAAGCGCGAGATCCGTTCTCTTTGGATCACTCGTATCAACGCTGCTGCTCGCCTGAACGACATCTCTTACTCTCAGTTCATGCACGGCCTGAAGGTTGCCGGCATCGAGCTCGACCGCAAGGTCCTGGCTCAGATGGCTTACGAGGACATCGAGTCCTTCAACGAGCTGGCTACCATCGCCAAGAAGGCTCTCGAGGCCTAATAGATTCTCTTGAATCGCTAGGGGAGTGTCGCGTTGTGCGCGGCGCTCCCTCTTTTTATCTGAAGCGCGGTTTACATTGCTAAAAGCGCGGGTAGATAATCACCTACAGGTGACCGATCTCCATATATTCCTGAACCAAAGGGTCATCATCTGATACGTGCGGAAGATCCGCACCAGTCTTTCTATTACCTATAGAAAGCAATATGTTGTGTAGGACTTGTGAAGAGTGGAATTGACGTCCCACAGAGCTTCACGGTCTGGCAATATATCTCCTTGCCGCGCGGCCCGGTGGAACCGGATGAGCCGCA
>URDZ01000010.1:0-29712 GCA_900546725.1 uncultured Collinsella sp.
CCTGCTCGACAACTACCTGCTCAACTTTGGTGTGCGCGACATGGTCGCCGAGGCACTCGACGACATGGGCTTCGACCTGTCCGTCATCGAGAACCAGGAGCCCGATCCGGCTCTGGGCAACGGTGGCCTGGGCCGTCTGGCCGCATGCTTCCTGGATTCCATGGCAGCCGAGGGCATTGCCGGCTACGGCAACGGCATGCGCTACCGCTACGGCCTGTTTAAGCAGGAGATCGTCAACGGCAGCCAGGTCGAGGCTACCGACGAGTGGCTCACCCACGGCTATCCCTGGGAGGTCCGCCGTCAGGACAAGGCCGTGACCATTAAGTTTGGTGGCCACGTCGAGGGCTTCGAGGAGAACGGCCGCACGTTCTACCGCACGGTGGACACGCAGGATATCCTGGCCGTCCCTTATGACATCCCCGTGGTGGGCTATGCTGGCGAGACCGTCAACAAGCTGCGCGTCTGGGCCGCCGAGCCGGTCGAGGAGCACTTTGACCTTGAGGCCTTCAACCGCGGCGACTACGCCCTGGCCGACGCCGAGCGCGCCGAGGCCGAGGCCATCAGCGCCATCCTCTACCCCAACGACGCCGGCGAGCACGGCCGTCTGCTGCGCCTGAAGCAGGAGTACCTGTTTGTTTCCGCCGGCATCTACAGCCTGCTCGACACCTTTGAGAAGGAGCACGGCGAGAACTGGGAGCTGCTGCCGCAGTTTGTGGCCATCCACACCAACGACACCCACCCGGCCATGTGCGGCCCCGAGCTCATGCGCATCCTGATCGACGAGAAGAAGCTCGAGTGGGACGACGCCTGGAACATCGTGACGCAGGTCGTGAGCTACACCAACCACACCATCCTGCCCGAGGCCCTGGAAAAGTGGCCCATCGGTACGTTCTCCAAGCTCCTCCCCCGCGTGTACCAGATCATCGACGAGATCAGCCGTCGTTGGCACGAGTCGTTCGACACCACGCAGGAGGGCTGGCAGGAGCGTCTGCGCCAGACCGCCATTCTGTGGGACGGCGAGATCCGCATGGCCAACCTGTCTGTGATCTGCAGCCATAGCGTCAACGGCGTGGCCAAGATCCACTCCGATATCATCAAGAACATCGTGCTCAAGGACTTCTATGCCCTGACGCCCGAGAAGTTCAACAACAAGACCAACGGCATCTCGCACCGTCGCTTCTTTGCCGAGGCCAACCCCACCTACGCCAAGCTCGTGACCGAGGCCATTGGCGATGGCTGGCTCAAGGACGCCTTTGAGCTGGAGAAACTCAAGGAGTTTAAGGACGACACCGAGTTCCTGAAGGCCGTGGGTGCCTCAAAGCGCGCCAACAAGGAGCGTCTGGCCGCCTACGTTAAGGCCGAGACCGGTCTGGTCATCGACCCCAACACCGTCTTCGATGTTCAGGTTAAGCGCTTCCATGCCTACAAGCGCCAGCTCATGAACATCATGAAGGTGATGGACATCTACAACCGTCGCATCGCCGATCCCAACTTCCACGTGACGCCGACGACCTTTATCTTTAGCGGCAAGGCTGCCTCGAGCTATACCTTTGCCAAGGAGACCATCCGTCTCATTAACTCGGTGGCCGACGTCATCAACAACGATGCCCGCGTCAACGAGGTTATGAAGGTCTGCTTTATCCCCAACTTCCGCGTGAGCAACGCCCAGCTCATCTACCCCGCCGCCGAGATCTCGGAGCAGATCTCCACGGCCGGCAAGGAGGCCTCGGGCACGTCCAACATGAAGCTCATGATGAACGGCGCCATTACGCTGGGCACCCTCGACGGCGCCAACATCGAGATCGCCGACCTGGCCGGTCGCGAGAACGAGGCCATCTTTGGCCTGACCGCTCCCGAGGTCGAACAGCTCTGGGCATCCAACAGCTACTTTGCGTGGGATACCCTCAACGGCGACCGCGAGCGTCTGGGCCGCGTGATGGACGAGCTCAAGGACAACACCTTTGCGGGTCTTTCGGGCAACTTCGAGAGCATCTACAACGAGCTCATGAACAACAACGACCCCGACCTGGTCATGGCAGACTTCCGCAGCTACGTGGATGCATGGGAGAAGCTCACGAACAGCTACGGCGACCAGGAGACCTGGAACCGCAAGGCGCTGCTCAACACCGCCTCCTCCGGCTGGTTCTCGAGCGACCGCACCATTCGCGAGTACCGCGACGAGATCTGGCACGCGTAAAGGCGCGCGAGCTCCCCTATGCCAGCACGGCATTACTCGACGGGCGCGACCGAGCGCCGCGCCCGTCGCTAATGGGTTTAAGAACATCGATGACAGAAGGAGAAATCGATGAGTAAGAAAGAATGCATCGCGATGCTCCTCGCAGGAGGACAGGGCAGCCGATTGGGGGCACTCACCCAAAAGATCGCTAAGCCGGCGGTTAGCTTTGGTGGCAAGTTCCGCATTATCGACTTTTCGCTGTCCAACTGCTCCAACTCGGGCATCGACACGGTGGGCGTTCTGACGCAGTACCGTCCCTACCTGCTGCATGCCTACGTGGGTTCCGGCGAGGCCTGGGATTTGGACAGCCGTGACGGCGGCGTGTCGATTCTGCCGCCGTACGAGACGCAGACCGGTGGCGCCTGGTATGCGGGCACGGCCGACGCCATTACGCAGAACCTCGACTACATCAAGGCCAACGACCCCAAGTACGTCCTGATTCTTTCGGGTGACCATCTGTATCGCATGGATTACCGCAAGATGCTCAAGACGCACATTGAGAATAACGCCGATCTTACGGTGAGCGTTATGCCCGTGCCGTGGGAGGAGGCCAGCCGCTTTGGCATCCTGACCACCGACCCCGAGGACGGCCGCATCACCAAGTTCACCGAGAAGCCCGAAAAGCCCGATTCGAACCTTGCGTCCATGGGCATCTACATCTTCTCGGCCGACGTGCTTATCAAGGCCCTCGAGGAGGACGCCCTGGACCAGCGCTCGAGCCACGACTTTGGTAAGGACATCATCCCCAAGCTGCTCGGCGAGGACAAGCGTCTGTACAGCTACGAGTTCCACGGCTTCTGGAAGGACGTAGGCACTATCGCCAGCTTCCACGAGACCTCGATGGACCTGCTGGGAAATAACCCCGAGTTCGACCTCTTTGACAAGAACTTCCCCATCATGTCCAACATCACCACGCGTCCGCCGCACTACATTGGCCCGGACGGCCGCCTGGACGACTGCCTGGTCTCCAACGGCTGCAAGATTTACGGCACCGCTCGCCACTCGATCCTTTCGACCGATGTCATCATCGAGGAGCGCGCCGTGGTCGAAGACTCCGTGCTGCTGCCAGGTGCACACGTTAAGAGCGGCGCGCACATCTGCCGCGCTATTTTAGGCGAGAACTCCACGGTCGAAGAGGGCGTGAAGCTCGGCTCTGTCGATACCACCAAGGATACGGCCGTCGTTGGAAATGACGTCGTTATCGGGAAGGGGGAATGATCCGATGATCAATCGCAAGGCCATCGGTTATATCACCGCTAACTACTCTTCGACCTACGGCAGCGTGCTGCTCAAGGACCGCCCCATCGCGTCCGTTCCGTTTTTGGGCCGCTACCGCCTGATCGACTTCCCGCTGTCCAACATGATGAATGCCGGCATTAAGACCGTCGGCGTCGTCATGCCGGGCAACTACCGCTCGCTGATCGACCACGTGGGCTCGGGCAAGGACTGGGGCCTGGACCGCAAGAAGGGCGGCCTGTTCATGGTCCCCGGCAACGCGTATGGCACCACCAAGGGCGGCATGCGCTTCCTGCTGCGCGACATCATCTCCAACAAGACGCTGTTCCAGCGCTCCGACAAGCCCTATGTTGTGATGATGGGCACCAACATCATCTTTAACATGGACCTCAACACCATCATCGACGCGCACGAGAACTCCGGCGCCCAGATGACCGTGGTGTACTGCAAGGCCACGCGCAACGTCGATGACGAGACCAAGCTGCAAATCAACGAGAACGGCCGCCTGACGGGCGTGAGCGCCGGCGTCGTGTACGGCGACAACGCCTCTATGGACTGCTGCATCGTCAACCGCGAGACGCTGCTCGAGATCATCGACCACTACCAGGCCGCTGACTATCTTGACCTGCTCGAAGCACTCCAGGGCGACTTTGGCAACATCGACGTGTGCAGCTACGAGTACAAGGGCGAGGTCGTGGGCGTGTTTAGCGAGAAGTCGCTGTATCGTCGCAGCATGGACCTGCTCGACCAGACCGTGGCCGACCAGCTCTTTGACCCCGAGCGCCCGATCCTGACCAAGGCTCACGACGTGCCGCCTTCGCGCTATGCGACCGGCAGCCACGCGTGCAACTCGATCATCTCGGCCGGCTGCATCATCAAGGGCACCGTGCGCAACTCGATCCTGTCGCGCGGCGTTGTGGTTGAGGAAGGCGCTTCGGTGACCAACTCGATCATCAACCAGAGCTGCATCATCAAGAGCGGCGCCCGCGTTGAGAACGCCATCCTGGACAAGAACAACGTGGTCCCCACCAACACCGAGCTTCGCGGCACGCCCGAGAACATCCTGGTGCTGGGCAAGGCTCCGTTAACTTCCGATACCACGATCGTACGTTAACGTTGGCACCGCAACATCGCTCGTAACATGTAGAATAGCCGCCCGGTTAGCGCCAGGCGGCTATTCTCGAATTGCAACATGGGAGACAATATGGCAGATTCCAGCAAAAAGATGCAGATCGTGTTTGCCTCGGCCGAGTGCGCGCCGTTTGTGAAGACCGGTGGCCTGGGCGACGTGGCGGGCTCGCTGCCTGCGGCGCTTGTGCGTGCCGGCGCCGAGGTCATCGTGATGGTGCCCAAGTACGCCACCATCAAGGACGAGTACAAGGCGCAGATGGAGCACTTCTCCGACTTTTACGTGAGCCTGGGCTGGCGCAATGAGTACTGCGGACTCGAGAAGCTCGAGCACGACGGCGTCACCTATATGTTCATCGACAACGAGCGCTACTTCGCGCGCGACTATCCGTACGGCTTCTTTGACGACGGCGAGCGCTTTGCGTTCTTCTCCAAGGCCATCACCGAGAGCCTGCAGCACCTGCCCGCCGGCTTTGAGTGCGACATCCTGCACTGCAACGACTGGCAAACGGCACTGGCGCCCGTGTTCTTGCGTGAGTTCTACCAAGGCCTGCCGCTGTACGACCGCGTCAAGACCGTGTTCTCGATCCACAACGTGGCGTTCCAGGGCCAGTTTAGCGACACCGTGATGGAGGACATCCTGGGTGTGGCGCACATTCCGGCGGCCGCCTCGCAGCTGCGTTGCGACGCCTGCAGCATCAACTACATGCTGGGCGCGCTGCGCTATGCCGACGCCATCACCACGGTGAGCCCCACCTATGCCAACGAGATCCAGACGCCCGAGTTTGGCGAGGGCCTGGACGGCGTGCTGCGTGAGCGTTCTTACGCGCTGCAGGGCATTTTGAACGGCATTGACGTGGCGGGCTTTGACCCGGCGACCGACAAGCGCATTGCCGCAAACTACACGGTCGAGGACCGTTCTGGCAAGGCCGTGTGCAAGGCCAAGCTGCAGGAAGAGCTGGGGCTCGCGGTTCGCGACGACCGTCCGCTCATGGTGATGGTCACGCGCCTTACGCGCCAGAAGGGCATGGACTTGGTCATGTACGCGCTCGACCGCATTTTGGCCGGCGGCGTGCAGGTGGCGGTGCTGGGCACCGGCGATCGCGACTACGAGGACGGTCTGCGCTACTTCCAGGACAAATACCCCGGCACCATGGCCGCACGCATCGAGTTCGATCCTGCGCTGTCGCAGCGTATGTATGCCGCCGCCGATATGTTCCTGATGCCTTCGAAGTTTGAGCCCTGCGGCCTGTCGCAGATCATCGCCATGCGCTACGGCACCCTGCCCATCGTGCGCGAGACCGGTGGCCTGAAGGACACGGTGATCCCGTATAACGAGTTTACCGGCGAGGGCACGGGCTTCTCGTTTAGTAACTTTAACGGCGACGAGATGGGCGACGCCGTGTTCCGCGCGGCGCGACTGTTCTGGGACAACCGCGATGCCTGGAACCAGCTGGTCACACAGGCCATGAGCCAGGACTTTAGCTGGACGCGCTCGGCCGACAAGTATCTGGACCTGTACTTCTTTATGCATCCGGAGATCGAGAGGCCGGCGGCGGTTGTCGACGAGCCTGTGGTTGTGGCTGAGCCCGAGCCCAAGGCCGAGCCGGTTGTTGAGGCGCCCGCTGCTGTTGAGGAGCCCAAGGCTGAGGAGAAGCCGGTTGAGGCAGCTCCCGAGGCTGAGGCTAAGCCGGCTGCGAAGCCTGCCGCCAAGAAGACTACGACGCGCAAGACAACGGCCAAGAAGGCTACGACCACGAAGGCCGCTGCCACCAAAACCGCCGCAGCAAAGACGACTGCTGTCAAGGCAACGACCACGCGTAAGCGCACGACCGCCGCAGCCAAGAAGGCCACCGAGGTCGAGGCTACTCCCGAGGTAAAGGCTGAAGCCGCCGTCGAGGCCAAGCCGGCGGCTAAGGCTCCGGCAAAGACTGCAGCCAAGAAGACGACCGCGACCAAGAGCACGACCACCAAAAGGGCAACGGCAGCCAAGGCCACTGCAAAGAAGGCTGCCCCCAAGGCGGCCGCCAAGGTCGAGGAGACGCCTGCCGAGTCCAAGGCGGAGGCAACCGTCGAGGCCAAGCCCGCCGCTAAGACCACCACGCGAAAGCGCACAACGGCAGCCAAGAAGACCACGGCAAAGGCCGCAACTCCCAAGGCAGAGACTAAGCCCGCTGCTGCCAAAGAGGAGCCCAAGGCCGAGGTAAAGGCCAAGCCGACGCCGAAGGCCGCTGAGGTCAAGGCCGCCCCTAAGGCAGAGGCCAAGCCCGAACCCGCCAAGGAGGCCCCGGTCTCCCCTGCCGCTCCGGCCGAGGAAAAGGCCCCGACCAAGAAGACCTCCGTCCGCAAGGCAACGGCCACCCGCAAGCGCCGCTAGCCCGCAGACGATCTAAAACCTAATCAAAACCCTAAACAAGGGGCGCTCCAACCGGGCGCCCCTTCTCTGTAGATAGTTGGTAAAACGATTTTCTAGGACAACCGTTCGCCGATGGTAAACGGATGTTGTTTATACACCCTGTGTACAACAGATATACTTATATTTTGTGCGTAAAGCCCATGGCCCGCAGGCCGTGATTCTATTGAACTGGACCGTACTATGAGATTGATACACAACAGCCGCCTACCGCAGTTTCGCACTCCGTTTGGCGCTGTGACCACAGGAACTACCGTTGCACTCTCGGTGATTTTGGAGGACGCCGATCCCAACCAGGCAACACTCACCCTACGTACCTGGGTCGATGAAGTCGGCGAGACCCTGATTCCGATGGAACACGAAGGCGATGGCATTTTTACCGGCGAGCTCAAATGCACTGAACCGTGTCTTGTGTGGTACAGCTTTATCTGCAATATCGAGGGCCAGCCCGAGGTTCGCCTGGGCGCACCGCAGGGCCGCACCGGCGGCGAAGGCGTAACCTACGACTACGCCGAGGTGCCGTCCTTCCAGATTACCGTCTATAAGCACCGTGAGAACCGCCCCACCTGGTACGAGCGTGGCATGGTCTACCAGATCTTCCCCGACCGCTACGCCCGTGACGAGCATTGGCGCGAGCGCACAATGGCCCAACTCGAAAAACCGCGCAAGGGCATTCAGCGCCGGATGGTCGAGGACTGGAACGAGCCGCCCGTGTACGAGCGCGCCGAGGACGGCTCCATCAAGACATGGGACTTTTACGGCGGCTCGCTCAAGGGCATCCAGGAAGACCTGCCCCGCATCGCCGAGCTGGGCTTTACGGCCATCTACCTCAACCCCATCTTTGAAGCCGCGAGCAACCACCGCTACGACACGGCCGACTACACCAAGATCGACCCGATCCTGGGCACCGAGCAGGACTTTACCGAGCTGTGCCAGGCAGCCGAGAAGCTGGGCATCTCCATCATCCTGGATGGCGTCTTCAACCACACGGGCGACGACTCGATCTATTTCAACCGCTACGGCAACTACCCCGGCGTGGGTGCCTGGCAGAGCGAGGATTCGCCGTGGCGCGATGCGTTTACCTTCCACGAGGACGGCTCGTACGACTGCTGGTGGGGCGTGGGCAACATGCCAGCCATCAACGAGAAGTCCGAGCTGGTGCGCGAGCGGCTCCTGGGCAAGGACGGCGTGATCCGCAAATGGCTGCGCGCCGGTGCCCATGGTTGGCGCCTGGACGTCGCCGACGAGCTTTCCGACGACTTCCTGGCCGAGATCAAGAAGGCCGTACTTGCCGAAAAGCCCGACGCACTGTTGCTCGGCGAAGTCTGGGAAGACGCTTCCAACAAGATTAGCTATGGCCATCTGCGCCGCTACCTGCAGGGCTCCGAGCTGGACTCTGCTATGGATTACCCCTTCCGCGACATGGTCATCGGCTTTTTGATGGGCTACAAGAACGCCTATCAGGCTGCCGAGGACATCGAGACCCTCCGCGAGAACTACCCACGCGAGGCATTGTCCTGCGCGCTCAATCTGCTTTCGAGCCATGACCGTCCGCGCATTATATCGGTGCTCGGCGGCGGCCCCGACGAGTCGCAGCTGCCCGAGTGTGAGCGCAGCAAATGGCGCCTGGACGAGAACTCGATGGGACTGGCCAAGAGCCGCTTTTGGCTCGCCACGCTCATGCAGATGACCTTCCCCGGTGTGCCTTCGATCTACTACGGCGACGAGTACGGCCTGGAGGGCCTGACCGACCCGGGCAACCGCCGCACTCTGCCGACCAAGAACCAACTGCACGACTTCGACACGCTGGCTATTGTCAAGAACGCCTCCGCCGTACGCCGCGCGCTGCCATTTATGATCGACGGCGAGATCAAGGCCTTCGCACTCAACGACGAGGTACTGGCATACAACCGAACGGGCAAGAATGGCGAGTCCGCGACGGTTATCATCAACCGCAGCCTGCGCAATTCGCACCGCGTGACGATTCCGGCGCTCGACGAATGTGCGAGTGATGTGATCAGCGGTCACGAGTGCGAGATCCACAACGGTACGGTCACGCTCGATCTGTATCCGCTGGGCTCGTCGATCATCTATCACCATGCCGAGCAGCGCCTGCAGGAGCCGCTCGATCACGGCGCGGGCGTCGTGTGCCATATCACCTCGGTGCCCACCGACGACGGCAAGCCGGGCACGATTGGTGCGCCCACGCGTCGCTTTATCGACCACCTGGCCGCTATGGGCATGCGCTACTGGCAGGTTCTGCCTGTCAACCCGACGGACTTCTTCCGCTCCCCTTACGCTGGGCCTTCGGCCTTTGCGGGCAATATTGACCTACTGCCCGAAAGCCAAGAGGAGCTGGCGGCCGACTTTGAGACTTGGAAGGCCCGAGGCGGCGAGGATGCAGACCCGCTCTACACGGCGTTTAAGCATCGCAACGCCGATTGGCTCGAGAAGTACTGCGTCTACATGGCCGTCAAGAAGCACTTTGAGGGCGAGTCGCGTCACGATTGGCCGGCGGATGTCGCCCGCTACAACGAGCATCTGATTGACGACAAGCGTTTCCACGACGAGGCAGAGCTGCAGGCGTACATGCAGTACCGCTTTGACCTGGCCTGGTGCGAGCTCATGAACTATGCGCACAAGAAGGGCATCGAGGTCATCGGCGACATTCCTATGTATGTTTCGGACGATTCGGCCGATGCGTGGAGCGAGCCCGAGAACTTCTGGCTGTCCGATACCGGCAAGGCGATTGAGATTTCTGGCGCGCCGCCCGACAATTTTGCACCCGAGGGCCAGGTGTGGGGCAACCCCACCTTCCGTTGGGATCACATGAAGGAGAACGGCTACCGCTGGTGGATGGACCGTCTGCGTCGCGCGTTCTCGCTCTACGACCGCGTGCGCCTGGACCACTTCCTGGGATTCCACAGCTACTTTAGCATTCCCGCCGGAAAGGCCTGTGCCGACGGTCGCTGGTTGGCGGGCCCGGGCAAGGACCTGTTCCAGACCGCCTATGACGAGCTGGGGCCGCTCAACTTTATCGCCGAGGACCTGGGCTACCTGACACCCGGCGTTCGCGCCATGGCTTCGACTTGCGGCTTCCCCGGTATGGACGTGCTGGAGTTTAGCGACTACGACGTTCGTTGCGGTGTGCATCCCACGCCGGGAAAGATTCTGTACACCTCGACGCACGACACGTCGACGCTCGCCGGTTGGTGCACGCGCTCCTTTGCGGGCGGCGACGAGCCGAGCGGTGTTGAGGTGGCGGCCAAGCTGATGGGCGACGCGATGGCAAGCGACGCTCCCCTGGTGATGATGCCGCTGCAGGATGTTCTGGGGCTAGGCGACGATGCGCGAATGAACGTGCCGGGCGTGGCCACGGGCAACTGGACGTGGCAGGCCGATGAGGCCGACGTTGCGGCCGCCGAGGGCAAAACTGCACAGCTCCTGCGCAACACCCATAGATTCTGGGGCGAAGCGTGATAAAACCCCCGATATAGGGTACAGTTACAGCTGTTTGAATTTATGCGGGCAGAGCGATCTGCCCGCTTTGTGCTGAAAAGGAAGTATTATGGCGCGCTACGATTACAAGTGCTCGAGCTGCGGCAACGTGTTTGAGGTTGAGCATCCCATGTCCGAGACCCCCGAGGTCGTGTGCCCGAGTTGCGGCGCTCCGGCGGCCAAGACGTTCTCGGCCAGCGGCATCAAGTTTGAGGGCAGCGGCTTCTACAACACCGACCAGCGCAGCGGTGGTTCCAGCACCAACGCCACCAGCGGCTGCTGCGCCAACTGCCCACATAACCACTAGAGACAAGCGGTCCTGCCACCCAGGTTTCCTTATGAGTTGCGGTGAAATAGGGATTGTTTTGCGGGTAGATGCCGCTATTCAATCCCTATTTCACCGCAACTTTTCTATAGATCAGATTTCGGACTGATGCCAAGTTTGCAACATTTCAAAACTCTACCGGATTACGGGGCTGAATTGACAACCTCTATCCATTCCGGTAATTTGCAAATTTCAACAAGCCATCTACCTGCGGTTTTATTTAGGCCATTTTTGCTGTGGTCGGGTATCACCGATCTAGCCCCGTAATCCGCCCTACTTTTGATAGCAGCAAGTATGAAACAGGGCCATTTTTTCCCACTCTTTACCGCTATTGCGATCTCCACATGCAAGACCTCTGAGTTGCGGTGAAATAAGGACTGTTTGGCGGGTAGAAGCCGATATTCAATCCCTATTTCACCGCAACTTAGTAGTTACTTGTGGACCAGGCGGGCGCAGAAGTGGCCGTCATAGGAGTCGGCGTTTGCCGGCACGCTTTGGAAGAGGCCTCGAGCGTTTTGGCGCAGGGTGACGAGGCTCTTGGCGTGGTCGTACTCGGGGAGCTGCAGGATCTGAGCTTCGGAGAGCGGCGCCACGGTAAAGCCGGAGCCCTCGGGAGAGGCCAGGAAGGCATCCACGACCTGTGTGTTCTCTTCATCAAAAACCGAGCAGGTAGCATAGATGAGCTCACCGCCGGCAGCCACGCGCGCGGCGGCCTCTTTGAGCATCGTCAGCTGCAGTTTGGGCAGCTCAACCGTCACATCCTTTTCGGTCAGACGCCACGGAATCTCGGGATGACGACGCATGGTTCCGGTGCCCGAGCACGGCGCATCGATAAAGACCGTGTCGAATTTAATCGGCTCGCCAAGCATGGCATCAAACGATGTGAGCACCTCATCAAGCTCGCAGGCATCGCCCGAAACCGTACGAACGCCCTGAATACCGGCCTTATGCAGGCGAGCGAGATTCAGATCGCACTTGCGATCATGCAGATCGAGCGCCGTATGCTGACGTTCATAGCCCGCACGCTTGGCCTGGCACATCATCACATAGGTCTTGGTGCCACGACCGGCACCAATCTCAAGGCAGCTGCCAGGGCGCGTGGCTGCCGTGGCGATAAGCTGCGCGTTGAGATCAGACGCCACCGCGGCAGCACGCTCAAACACACCCGAAGCAACGGTAACCTGGGCATCAACCAGGGCATGGCAGCCCGGGAAGACAGGCGCGACGAGCTGCGAGATATACGGATCGGGCTTGTTCGCAAAGGCGTTCTCATGCAGGGCCAGAGACGCGGGGGCCAGATTGCCAGCAAAGTTGAGCGCACCCTCTGGGGTATCGAACGAGGCCATAATACGAGCGCAAAGCCAACGCGGCAGACCCATCAGGCGCGACAGACGAACCAAGCGTCGCTCAGACTCATCTACATCGGACGCAGTGGCAAAGTTCTCAACGTTGTCCGCGACCTTATGGAGCACGGCATTGGCCAAACCGGCGGCAGACTTAGCTCCGCTGCGCACCAGCTCAACGCCCTGACTCACCGCAACGCGGCCAGGCGTATGCAGATAGAGCATCTCGAAAGCCGAGATGCGAAGCGCCATGCGAACACGCGGCGCGACCTTTTTGGGCTTATCGAGAAACTGATCGAGCAGTTCATCCAAAATACCCTGTGTGGCGGCAACACCGAGCGCCAAGCGAGCGGCAAACGCGGAATCGCGTTGATCAATGGCCTTGGCAGAAGCACGGGAAGACAACACGTCGCGTGCATACATACCGCGGCGATCGGCCTCCATCAATACATCGAGCGCAAGCTTGCGCGCGGAAGACAGCTTGCTCATGACAAAACACCCCAGATAAGATCGGCGCCTTGCAGCCCAGCAGCCCAAGCAGAAGCGGCCATGGCACGCTTGCCATCGGGCTTAACCTCGAGCAGTTCAACCGCACCATCGGAAAGACCAAGGAAAACACGCTTATTCTTAACGTCAACGCCGCCCTCGCCAAGCGAAACATCGGCCAGCGCAGCATCGAGCACACGCACGGTCTTGCCGGCAATCACGCAACGAGCGGGCGCGGTATCAGACGAGGCAAGCACATGACGAACGCAATCGAGCGCCGCCATCTGCGGATCCAGACGCATCTCCTGCTTAGGAATCTTGGCAGCATGGGTCACAAGCGACTCATCCTGCTCAGTCCAGACAGCCGAGCCATCGGCAAGCAAGGGAAGCGTATCGGCCAGCAACTTACCGCCCAGCTCACCAAGCTCCATCGTGAGCGCCTCGGCATGCTTACCGGCAACAGGCGTGGAAGCCTGAGCACAATAAGCACCAGTATCCACACCATGCCCAATGCGCATGATAGAAACGCCAGCAATCTCGTCACCAGCAAGAATGGCACGCTGAATAGGAGCAGCCCCACGCCAACGAGGCAGCAAGGACGCATGAACATTCACAATGCCGAGCGGCGCCATATGCAGCACCTCATCGGGCAAAATGCAGCCATAGGCAGCCACACAGAAAATGTCAGCCTGGGCAGCCTGAAGCGCCTCAACAACCTCAGGCGTCATACGATTAGCCTCAATAACCGGCAACCCCAGCTCAAGCGCCTTGGCCTTAACAGGAGAAGGCTCAAGCTTCTTACCGCGCCCACGAACAGCATCAGGACGAGTAACAACAAGCGCAATCTCGTTGCCAGCCGCAACAAGCGAAGTTAAAGAAGGCACAGCAAAATCGGGCGTACCCATAAACACAATACGCATAAAAGTTAGTCTCCTCTCAATAACGAGCCGAGACGGCTACAAAACAAAAGCGTTCCGGGTCGCAAACGCACCCAGTCGCAAGAACAGTTCAACAAGAACAAATATACCCAAAACCAAAGAAAGAGCCGCAATAAAAGCAGCTCTTCCAACAAAGCAATTATCAGCGAAGACGCCCCTCCCTGGCCCACGGCACTCGGGCGAGACAAGCAGCGTTAACGTAGTCCCCGGGGCACCCGCCTATATCGTCCCGCGCGCAGTTTCGCAGCGCAGCGAGAATGTTTGAGCACGGGATGATATATAGGGGCCTCCCAGGGGCGAGCGGACATTACGACACTCCGTTCAACGAAGCAAAAGACTAGGCGACGCCGCTGGAGCCGAAGCCTCCGTTGCCTCGATCGGTTTCGTCTAGTTCTTCTACTTCTATGAGGTTGACCGTGGGGACTTCTTGGATGACGAGTTGGGCTATGCGGTCACCTTTGTTGATTTGGATGTTGTTGGAGGGATCCAGGTTGATGAGGATAACCTTGAGTTCTCCTCGGTAGTGGGCGTCGATGAGGCCCGGCGTGTTGACTATAGACAGGCCCTGCTTGATGGCCAAGCCGCTGCGGGGCTGGACGAAGCCGGCGTAGCCATCGGGCAGGGCGATGGCCAGCCCGGTAGAGACCAGACGGCGTTCGAAGGGCTTCAGGACGCAGTCCTCGTTGGAGCGCAGATCCAAGCCGGCATCGGTGGGATGGGCGTATTTGGGAAGCTCGACGGTGGGGTCGAGACGCTTTATGTTGACGGTAATGTTGGACATGGAATCACCTTAGCTTGTCGAGCTCTTGCAGAAACTCATCAACGTCTTTGAAATCGCGGTAGACCGAGGCAAAGCGGATGTACGCCACCTTGTCGATCTTGGCCAAGCGCTTGAGCACCATGTCACCCAACTCATGGGACGTAACGGCCGTCAGCGTGCGAGAGCGCAGCTCGACCTCGATGTCATCGATAATCTCATTGAGCTTCTTAGTGTCGATATCGCGCTTGATGGTGGCGCGCATCAAGCCGACGAGCAGCTTATTGCGATCGAACCGCTGCTTGGTTCCGTCCGACTTAATGACCTCGATTGGGTCTTCACATCGCTCGAACGTTGTAAAGCGATAGTTACACGAGCAGCATTCGCGACGGCGCTTAATGGTGTTGTTTGACTCCTGCATACGGGAATCAACGACGCGGGTATGTGCCTTGCCGCATTTGGGACAGCGCATGGTACCTCCTCTTAAACGATAACAAGGGTACCATGCGCAGCGCGATAATGATTACGAACGAGCAGGAACCTTAAGATACGCACCGGCGGCGAGCGAACCATGCTCCAGATGATTGACGTTACGGATCATGTCGGAAGTCTCTTGCGTGGAAAGGCCTTCGATTGGATATTCCTCGGCAAGCGACCAAAGAGAATCGCCAGGCTGAACGCGAATGGTCTCGTAGGTAACGTTGGAAACGGACTCGGCATACGCGGCGTGACGAGCGCTAAAGACCGACGTAGCGAGGACAAAAAAGAGCGTGAGCGCAACGGCGACGGCAACAATCGTCGGAACCTTAAGGGAAAGGCGGGCCGGCGCGACTGCAGCCTGCTGATTGCAAGCAGGCTTTACGGTCAAAGGCTGAAAGCCGGAGCGGCCACCCTGAACAACCGTAAAAGTGGGTTCTGCAGGCGTCTCGAGCTTAAGGGCGAGGTTTCCCTGGACCATATTCGTTGCGTTCATCATGTTCTCCTCTCGCGTGTTTTGCTGAAAACAGTTTTATCAAGCCGCGCGGACAAAAATGTCTAGCGCGAGAACGAATGTTCGGTTATTATTATCTTCGAACAGTTGTTCCTGTCAAGCAAAATTCGAACATTTGTTTGACATGGGTAGAGAGGATGCCCTGATGGCTCGCAAAATTACCAAGCGTCAGCAGCAAATTTACGACTTCATCAAGGAATATCAGCAGGAGAAGGGTTATCCGCCCAGCGTGCGCGAGATGGCATCTGCCGTGGGCCTATCCTCTCCCAGCACCGTGCACGCCCATCTCTCTGCCCTGGAGGCGCGCGGGCTACTCAAGCGCGATGCCACCAAACCACGTGCTCTGGAACTCTTTAACGAGGACGGTTCCTCTGTCTCAATTTCTAAATCTGACGAGCCCACCGCACCTCGCGGAACGGTCTCGCTACCGCTCGTTGGTCGCGTCGCGGCTGGGATTCCCATTCTGGCCGAACAGAATATCGAAGACACTTTTACTATCCCGACCGAAATCGCCACCGATCAGGGTTCCTTTATCCTTGAGGTGCATGGGAGCTCAATGATCAATGTCGGCATCTTCAATGGCGATTACATCATCGTCCGTGAACAAAAGAGTGCCATGAACGGCGAAATTGTCGTGGCCATGATTGATGGTTCAGCGACCGTCAAGACGTTCTACAAGGAGCAGGGACGCGTACGCCTGCAGCCCGAGAATGACACCATGGAGCCTATCTATGCAACGAATCCCGTTATCTTGGGCAAAGTCGTCGGCTTGATGCGCCGGTTCTCGTAATGCAGAAACGCATCACCATCTTTGATACCGTCCGCGGGTTTACGATGATTTCAATGGCAGGTTTTCACGCTTGCTACGATCTTGCCTACCTGTACGGTTGGGATATGCCCTGGTTTACACAGACCGTCTTTCAAGACATCTGGCGTGCCAGCATCAGCTGGGTATTCCTGTTTATCGCGGGTTGGATGTGCACCCTTTCGCGCAACAATATCAAACGTGCCGCCAAATACGCCTTAGCAGCACTCGTCGTCTGGTTGGCAACAACACTTGTCTCAATTGACGATTCTGTTAATTTTGGCATCATCTACTGCATGGCCGCATGTACCGGCATCGTGGCGTTGACCGATCCCGTCCTTAAAAAGATATCGGCGAGATGGGGCATGTCCCTATGCCTTTTGTTGTTTGCCCTCACCTGGAGCATCCCCAAAACGATCTACCCTGTCCCCCACCTGGCGTGGCTGGGATTTCCGAGCCCGGGGTTTGTCTCAGGTGATTACTACCCCATCATCCCGTTTTTCTTTATGTATCTTGCAGGATACTACGCCGCACACATAGCGAAGGGAATCGATAAGACCGCCCCAAGCTGGGCCTACGCCAATCCCGTCCCGGCGCTCGCCAGCCTTGGACGTCATGCACTCCCCTTTTATCTGCTGCATCAGCCCATTATTCTGGGCTTTTTGGAGCTCGTCTACTCGGTGCGATAACGCTTAAGCCGCGGCGCGATACGAACCGGCAGCTTCGCCACAATACGAACGCCGTCCTCAAGATATTCCTCGTGCAAAAGGGTTCCCTGTTCATGCACCAGCGTGATGAGGGCGCCCTCGCGATACGGGATATCAGCAGAGAGCAACACATCGGTGGCAGCCGCCTCACGAGCAATACGGTCGACGAGATCGTCGAGTCCCTCGCCCGTCTGGGCCGAGAACAGCACGGCCTCGGGATAGCGACGACGGAAACTCAATCGATCAACGCTATCGAGAAGATCGATTTTATTGAACACCGTAAGCGTCAAACGCTCGCCGGCACCGATCTCGTCAAGAACGCGATCGACTGCCTCGAGCTGGCGCTCGTAGTCCTCATCAGAGGCATCCACAACTTTAAGGATCAGATCGGCACCAAGAACCTCAGACAGTGTGGACTTAAAGGCATCAACGAGACCATGCGGTAGCTTTTGAATAAAGCCAACGGTATCGGTAATCGTCATGCCACGACCGCCGGGCAGGCGATACGAACGCGTCGTCGGGTCGAGCGTAGCAAACAGCTTGTCCTGCGAAAGTACCGTAGATCCGGTCAGACGATTGAGCAACGTCGATTTACCCGCATTGGTATAACCGGCTAACGCGACGCGAAACGCCGGTGACTCAATGCGGCTCTTAGACTGGACATCGCGACGCTGTTCAACCTGCTTGAGCTCACGACGAAGCGCAGCGATCTTATTACGAATGAGGCGACGGTCAACCTCGAGCTGGCTTTCACCCTGGCCAAAGCGCGAACCGATGCCGCCGCGCGTCTGCTCCTTGGCAAGATGGCTCCACATGCCACGCAGACGAGGCAACAGATATTGAAGCTGCGCCAGCTGTACCTGTAGGCGTCCCTCACGCGTCTGAGCATGCAGGCCAAAGATATCCAAGATCAGTGCTGTACGATCGATAATCTTTACCGGCTCACCCACGGCTTTCTCCAAATAGGATTGCTGCGAGGGCGATAAATCGTCGTCGAAGATAACAACATCGACATCCATACGATGCACGAGCCCGCAAAGCTCCTCAACCTTACCGGAGCCGATAAACGATTTTGGATACGGCTTAACCAGACGCTGTGACAAACGCGCCACGCACTGGGCGCCAGCCGTATGGGCCAGGCGCTCAAGCTCGTCAAGCGAACGATCGAGCGGCCATGCATTGTCGCGCCACTCAACACCAACTAATATGGCACGCTCGGGCTCGGGTGCCGTGGGAACAAGGGGGAAACGGGCCATTAGGCAGCCTCAATACGATGCAGGATGTCCTCAACGACCTCATCGATCGTAAACTCGTCCATATCAAACCACACGATACGGTCATCGCGCTTAAACCACGAAAGCTGACGCTTGGCATAACGACGCGAACGCATCTTAATGAGCTCGCGAGCCTCATCCATGCTCATCACGCCATTAAAAGCATCGATAATCTCTTTATAGCCAATTGCCTGCATCGACGTCAGGGCATCTCCCAGCCCCTGGTCCATCAGACCGCGAACCTCATCGACAAGACCCTGTTCAAACATCAGATCGACACGTAGGTTAATGCGCTCGTAGAGAACCTCGCGATTACGCGTCAGACCAAACCATAGAGCATGATAATGCTCGCGCGGAACACTAAACTGACTTTTTTGCTGTGCATAGGAGATACCATCATCGTGCATTTCGAGCGCACGAATCACGCGGCGAACATTATGGGGGTGGATGACCGCAGCGGACTCGGGGTCACGCTCGGCAAGCAGGGCATGCAGTTCTTCCTCACCAATACGCTCGGCAAGCTCCTGATAGCCCGCACGGCGATCGTCCTCAAGTTCGCCCGAGGGAAAGTCCATCTCATCGAGGGCGGCCTTGAGATACAGCCCCGTACCTCCGCAAAAAACCGGCAGGCAACCCGAACCAAGGAGACGTTCAACATGCGCGCGAGCGTCAGCCTGATAAAGCGCAGCAGAATATGCCACACCCGGCTCCACAATGTCGACGAGACGCAGCGGCGCCGTACACTCATCGGGCGCCATCTTTGCGGTACCGATGTCCATGCCGCGATAGATTTGCATCGCATCGCACGACAGCACTTCGGACGAAAGACGAGCGGCCAAACGGTCGGCAACATCACTCTTACCAACCGCCGTCGGACCGACGATCGCAACGGCGGAAAGACCTGCCTCGGAAGAAACCATTAGCGCGGCTCGCCCACAACGGAACCGGACAAATACCAGGTCTTGGCAACATCAACGTCAACATCAACGATCTTGCCAACAAGCTGATCGATGCTGTAACCCTCGGGGATAGGCGCATGCACGGTCTGATTCTTGGGACTCTTGCCAAGCAGGACCGTGTCGTTCTTTTTACTCGTTCCCTCAATGAGCGCCGGCACCACAGTATGAAGCTCACCCTGGTTATACTCGTGTGCAGTGGTCTCGATAACCTTAACCAGGCGGTTGAAACGCTCGAGAATAACCTCATGCGGCGTAGGATCATCAATCTCGGCGGCCGGGGTACCGGCGCGCTTGGAATAGATGAAGGTATAGGCCTGAGCATAGCGGACCGTCTCGGCAAGTGAGAGCGTCTGCTCAAAGTCTTCTTCAGTCTCGCCCGGGAAGCCAACGATAATGTCGGTCGAGAGCGCGATGTCGGGCATGCGGTTGCGAATGCGATCGACCAGGCCCAGATAGTCCTCGCGTGTATAACGGCGATTCATCTCTTTGAGGATCCGCGTCGAACCTGACTGGACGGCCAGGTGCAGCTGCGGCATAACGGCAGGCGTCTCGGCCATGGCGTCGATGGTCTCGGGCAGCAGGTCCTTGGGATGCGAAGACGTAAAGAAGATGCGCTCCACGCCCGTATCGCCCACGGCGCGCAGCAAGTCGGCAAAGCGCGGCTTACCAAACAAATCGCGGCCATATGAGTTAACGTTTTGGCCCAGCAGCGTAATCTCACGCACGCCCTGGCGCACCAAGCCGGTCACCTCGTCGACAATCTCCTCGAAGGGGCGACTCTTTTCGCGACCGCGCACGTACGGCACGATGCAGTAGGTGCAGAAGTTATTGCAGCCCGTCATGATGGGCACCCAGGCGTGATACTGCGTCTCACGGTGCCACGGCATACTCATGGCATCCGTATCCTCATGCTCATTGGTGCGGATATGACGCTTGCCGTCCAGGAACGCCTCGGCAATGAGCTCGGCCACATGTGCGATGGAATGCGTGCCAAAGATGACATTGACGTTATCGACGTTGGTGAGCAGACCCTCGCCATCGCGTTGCGCGATGCAACCACCAACGGCAACCACGCGCTTGCCCGAAGGCGAAGGCGGCAGGCTTTTGCAGGAATTGCACTGACCGTACAGGCGAGTATCGGCGGCCTCACGCACACAGCATGTCATGAAGACAACGATATCGGCATGCTCGGGATCGAGCGCCATGAGACAGCCATACGAATCAAGCAGACCGCTCACGCGCTCGGAATCGTGCTGATTCATCTGGCAGCCAAAGGTGCGGATAAAGTAGGTTTTACCGGCAAGAATATCGCGTACGAAACGCTGGTCCATGTGCATAAGTCCTAACGATGGAAGGGAGGCAAATCGAGGCAAGCAGAAGCTATGCCACAGGCTTAACATCATCAATGACGACGTTATCCATAGCAGCTCGATTGATCTGGTGAACGTAGATAGAAAGGCGGATGGCCGTGCGCGACTCCCCGTTAATGAGGATGTCGGAGAACACGGGCGCGCAGGAAATATCAAAACCGGTTGGAATCAAAAAACCGCGCGCGATAGCCACGGCCTTAATGGCCTGGTTGACCGCACCGGCGCCGACACACTGGATGTTGACGGGTACACCATCCTTGACCATGCCGGCGATGGCGCCGGCAACGGACGCGGGCGATGATTTGCTTGATACCTTCAGGCAATCCATGAAGAAACTCCTGCGTTTAAAAGTACGTTTTAACTGCAATAACTGTATCGTACCGAGAGGACTCGGTAAAGGCACTATTCCTCTTTGGCAAGATCGAAGGTCACAGTGATTCGATCACGCGAAACACGAATCTTTGGGTCGCCGCAAAGGTTGAGATAGTACCTGGCGGCAAGGTCATTGAAGTCCCGCTCCACAGCACGCGAAAACTGTGCCATGTCATCCTTGGCAATACGTAGCCCGCGACGATCCTTCGCGAGATCGACAGGAGCCGGCGCATGCGAGGACGAATCACGCTCGCGCAGCAGACGCGCGGTCACACCGCGAACGGGCTTAATCTGCCCTGCCAAAATGCGATGTGCCGTGCGCTCGGACATCCCAAGACCCAAACCCGAGCAGATACGGATAAAGTCCTCGGCATCAGAGGCAAGGCCTAAACGATCGACAACCGGAAGCTCGCTCTCGTCATCAATAAACAGGAGACGAGACGTATCGAGCCGACTTGACGCCTGAGCATAAAGGGTCGCGGCAATCTCAGACGGAGAACCAAGATAGACATCGCAACCACGCAGCTCCTCGAGCGCAAACTCACAGGCAGCGCGAATAATATTATGCGGGCCGCGAGCACAGACATAACGTCCGTCCTCATCCTTGACGGCCTGGGGCCAGCTGGACTGATCGGCACGCTCACTGAGGCGGTCGGCTGCAACGCTCACCTTAAAGGCTGAACCAAGATCGACGCCGGACGTGACCACACGGGCCTCGTCGGTGTTCTGCTTGATCGAAAACAATGCCATGCCACGACCGTGAACGCCCCAACGGTCCATCTTCATGCTCTCGAGCTTGGAGGTAACGCGGGCATCGAAGATTCGCTCTTGCATATCCTGCGGAACGCCCGAACCGTTATCCAGAAAGACAAGCGTGCGGACGCCATCTTCCTTGGTCGTGGCGAGATAGACCTTGTCGGCGCCGGCATCGCGAGCATTACGGAGCATTTCGATGACGATATCCTCGACATGCTGAATGTCGTGTTTTGCCTGGCGCCGCTCGGCCTCCGAAACGCGGAGGCGGACATACCCCTCGCCAAGGTTCTCCTCGACGCGAAGGTTGCCCTCCCCCGACATCGACGCGATAAATGAGATGAGCTCGTTCGCGTCGCTCATGTTATTTAGCGATATCGACAGCGCGGCTCTCGCGAATCACGACGACGCGCACCTGACCGGGATACTCCATCTCTTCCTCGATCTGATGGGCGATATCGTGAGCCAGGACCGTGGACTGGGCATCGGAGATCTTGTCCGGCTGAACCATGACGTGTACCTCGCGACCAGCCTGCATGGCATAGGTACGCTCGACGCCTTCATGGGAGTTGGCGATCTCCTCGAGCTTCTCGAGACGCTTGATGTAGTTCTCGGCAGACTCGCGACGGGCACCGGGGCGAGAAGCAGAGACAGCATCAGCGGCCTGTACCAGGACATCGAGCACCGTGTTAGGGTCGACATCGGCATGGTGAGCCTCGATAGCATGAACGATAACGGGCTTCTCGCCATAACGGCGGGCAAGCTCGGCGCCGATGACGGCATGCGGACCCTCGACGTCGTGGTCAATTGCCTTGCCCAGGTCGTGCAGCAGGCCGGCGCGCTTGGCGGTCACAACGTCCAGGCCAAGCTCGGAAGCCATCACGCCGCACAGGTCAGAGACTTCGAGGGAGTGCTGAAGCACGTTCTGACCAAACGAGGTACGGTAGCGCAGGGCACCAAGGGTCTTGACGATCTCGGGGTGCAGGTCGTGAATGCCGGTATCGAAGGCAGCCTGCTCGCCAGCCTCGCGCACGCGCTGCTGAACCAGGTCGGCAGCCTTGTGATACATCTCCTCGATGCGGGCGGGGTGAATGCGGCCGTCGGCGATGAGGTTCTCGAGGGCAACACGGGCGGTCTCACGACGGACCGGGTCGAAGCTCGAAAGAACGACGGTCTCGGGCGTGTCGTCAATCACGAGGTTGACGCCGGAAACCTGCTCGAAGGTCCGGATGTTGCGACCCTCGCGACCGATGATACGGCCCTTGAGGTCATCAGAGGGAATGTGCACGGAGGTAACGGTGACCTCGGCTGTGTGGTCGGCAGCGCAGCGCTGAATCGCCAGGGACAGAATCTCCTGGGCGGTCTTGTGGCACTCGGCGCGAACCTGCTGCTCGGACTCGCGAATGATCGTGGCGGCCTCGTGGGTGACCTCGCCGCGAACCTTATCGAGGAGCTCCTTGTGGGCATCCTCGCGGGTCAGGTCGGCGATACGCTCGAGCTCGGAGGTCTGCTTGGCGCAGAGCTCCTCAAGCTCGCGGGAGCGTTTCTCGACCTGACCGGCCTGGCTGGACAGCTGGTGCTCACGCTTGTCGAGAGCGTCGTTTCGGCGATCGAGGGACTCCTCGCGCTGCATCACACGGTTCTCGAGCGTACGAATCTCGCTCTTACGCTGCTTGTCCTCGGCCTCGGCGGCCTGCTTGTTCTTGATGATCTCCTCTTTAGCCTCGAGCAGAGCCTCTTTTTTGAGGGTCTCGGCCTGACGCTTAGCATCACCGATCAGGGACTCAGCCTGCGCGTGTGCCGACTGAATCTTTTCGTCGGCCTCGTGAAGACTACCCTGCTTGGCGGTGCGCATGTAGGCAATGGCGGCGATGGCACCCAAAACGATGCCAACGAGCGCTGCGATGATAGGCATGCTCACTCCTTTTTATGGATTCGTTACACAACAAAGCGAACCGTCCTTACGAACGGCTCGCGACATTTGAGTAATATGGGCGCAGCTTATGCGGGTCGGATACAGATAAACATATAAACAAACTCATCACAGATGAGCACATATCACAAAGCAAATGACAGTGTTTATCGTACGTTGAACCACAACAACTGTCAAATAAATGGCCCCGGCACGGCGGCTAAAACGCGGTGAACGGCAGGGCCACAAAGCGCATACGCCTAAACCGCACATTTCTCGCGTTCGGCATCGAGACGTGCCTTAACGGCATCGGCGGCGATGTGATACGAGAAGCCCTTGCCCATCAAAAACCGAACCAGTTTTTCGAATCCGCGCGTCTCTGGAACACGCCGCTTGGCGAGCAGGGCTGACGCACGCGCCAAATCGTCTTCGACGGCAAAATAATCCTCGGGATAACCGGGAATGTCATCGAGCACGACATGACGGCGCTTGAGCTCGGTCTCGATTTTGCGCTGTCCCCAACCGCGCCGCTTGCGCTCCTCGATAAAGTACGAGCAAAAGCGGTTCTCGTCTAAAAAGTGATACTCTGTGGCGCGCTCGACGGCGAAATCGATCGCGGGCTGGTGAAAGCCGTAGCGAGCCAGCTTGTCACGGACCTCACCCGTCGCATGGTCGCGGCGCGATAGCATCTCGGTCACCATGGTAAGTGCACATTTACCCTCGATGAGCTGCACCGCCTCACGAAAGTTGTCCCAATCACAGGGAAGATCGGGGCGGTTTTTGACATACAGCCGCGCGACCCGCACGGGAATCCAAATGGACCGCTCAAAACCGCCCTCAAGCTCACAATCGATATGTGCGCAAGGCTTTTTGGACGCATACCCGCTCGAGAACGAGGAAGCCGCCTTCTTATCGGGAAAGAAGGCCGTGGCCTCGGTCACCGTATACGACATGAGCGTAACCGCTACTCGTCGTCATCATCGAGCATGGCGGAACCATCGATGGCGTAAAGCTCGTCAAACTCCTCAGGCGCAGGCTGATCGGTCAGCTCGACCTCGGACGGAGCATCGTCATCAAACTCAAGTCCGCAGGCAAGGCGGACCTTATGCTCAATCTCGTCGGCGCAATCGGGGTGTTCGCGCAGGAAAGCCTTGGCGGCCTCTCGACCGTTGCCAAGCTTGTCCTCGCCATAGGCAAACCAGGAGCCCATCTTCTTGCAGATGCCGCACTCGACAGCCATGTCCAGAATTGAGCCCTCCTTAGAGATGCCCGTACCGTACATGATGTCGAACTCAGCAGAACGGAACGGAGCTGCCACCTTGTTCTTAACGACCTTGGCGCGCACGCGGTTACCGATAACCTCGTCCTTAAGCTTAATGCTGTCGATACGGCGAATGTCGATACGCACCGAAGAGAAGAACTTAAGGGCGCGGCCGCCCGTCGTAGTCTCGGGGTTGCCGAACATGACGCCGATCTTCTCACGCAGCTGGTTAATGAAGATGCACGTCGTGTTGGACTTGGACAGCGAGCCGGCGAGCTTGCGGAGCGCCTGACTCATTAGGCGAGCCTGAAGACCGACCGTAGTATCGCCGATTTCTCCCTCGATCTCGGCACGCGGGGTCAGCGCGGCGACGGAGTCGACGACGATGGCATCGATGGCGCCGGAACGCACGAGCATGTCAACAATCTCAAGCGCCTGCTCGCCCGTATCGGGCTGGGAAATGAGCACCTCGTCGATATCCACGCCGATGCGCGCGGCATACGTGGGATCAAGCGCGTGCTCGGCATCGATAAATGCCACAACGCCACCCATTGCCTGGGCCTCGGCCAGGATCTCGAGCGAAAGCGTCGTCTTACCGGAGGACTCAGGACCGTAAATCTCGACGATACGGCCGCGCGGCACGCCGCCGATACCCAGCGCGGCATCGAGGGCCAGGGCGCCCGTGGGAATGGCCTCGACCTCGAGCTCGGGACCACCGTCGCCGTACCTCATGATGGAACCCTGGCCGAATTTCTTCTCGATCTCGGCCTTGGTGGTGGCGATCATCTCATCGCGCTCTTTACCCGTCGTGCGAGCATGAACGGTACGTACGGGACCTGAATTCTTGGCCATGAATAGCCCTCCTCTTAACAACCTGCATCGATAATAAACGAACGGCTGTTCGTGGTCAACCGTTCAGGCCAATCATATGCAGGCGGTCTTTCCAAAACCCAACCAAACGCCGACCAAACACTGACCAAATGCTTGACCACAAAGGACCAAATATGAACAAGGCAGGCAAAAATACATCTACAACCAGCACAAACGCCAAATGAGCCTAAGGTCCCTATCTCCACAATTAAGGGGCTCGGAGGCCCCTTAAAACACGTCTATTCCATAGAGTTGAGCACAAGGGCAATGCGACCCAATGCCTCCGTGACCGCATGGGCACGAACACACGAACGGTCGCCCTCATAGTGGCAGCGCACAGAGTCCACGACCGGCACGCCCCCATCGGCGGAACGATGCGCCCAGCCAATATAGAAAGTGCCCGCCGGATCGTCCTCAGTGCCACCGCCGGGGCCGGCATAACCCGTTGCGCTCACTGCAATATCGCTCTGGTACAGCTCCAGCGAACCCACCGCCATCTCGCGCGCGGTCTGATGCGACACCGCGGTGTAGCGGTCGAGCGTCTCCTGCTCAACACCCAGCACGCGATGCTTAATCTCATCGCAGTAGGTTACCGCACCGCCACGCAGCACCGCCGAAGCGCCCGGGATATCGGCAATCGTCGAGGCGATCATACCCGCCGTCAGCGACTCAGCCGTCGAAACCGTCACGCCCCGAGCGCTCGCGCGCTCGACAATATCACGCGCCAGCTCCTCGTTATGTGCGGAAATCTGCTCAAAAGAGTCCGTCATACCCACTAGGACCTAGACCGAAAAGACGATCTTGCGGCAGTTCCAGAAGTACTGGGCGCCCGAGATAACGGTCAGGACAACGGCAACGGCGTACAGGAAGCGCGACACCGAGTAGATGCCGAGCGTCAGCGCCACCGGGCCAAGGTGCAAGCCGGCCATAGCAAAAACGCACAGGTAACCGCAAATGGAGACCATCGTGGTTGCCGTCTTGTACTTGCCGAGCTTATCGGCCGCAACGACCACACCGGCCGCACTCGCGACCATGCGAAGGGCGCTCACCAGCAGCTCGCGGAACAGGATAATGAACACGGACCACACGGTCACCATACCAAAATCCAAGAACAGCAGCAGGGCCGAGAACACGAGCAGCTTATCGGCGATGGGGTCCAAGAATTTACCGAAGTCGGTGATCTCGTTGCGCGAACGCGCCAGATAACCGTCGACCTTATCGGTGCACGACAGGATCACATACAGAATGAAGGCAGCGGCGGCGAGCGGGCCGTCGAAGGTGCTCCAATCCGTACCGGCAACACTCGTGTGAGAAAGCGCCGACACGATCATGAACACCGGGATAAAGACGATGCGAACGCACGTCACGATGTTGGCGGGCGTCCAGACACTCGTCAGTTCCTTATTGCTCTCGTTAGCCACGACGCTCTCCTACTCCACAACATGACCGATAAGCTCATAGCAGAAGCTATCGGTAAACTCGACGGTCAGAATATCGCCCACGGACGCCTCGCTGGCGTCCAGATGCACCGCGCCATCGGAATCGGGCGCCTGGAACCAGGCATGGCCGATCAGCTCGGCGCCATCCTCGGTCTCTTCGATACCGTCGACGATCACCTGGGCGCGCTCGCCCACATGTGCGGCGGTGGCGGCAAAACCGAGCGACTCGGCCAGGTCCATGGCCTCCTGGGCGCGCTCGAGCTTGACCTCTTCGTCGACCTGGCCCTCCATCTTAGCGGCCAGGCTGCCCTCCTCCTGCGAGTAGGCAAAGACGCTCGTGTAGTCAAAGCCGACGGTGTCCATAAAGTCGATAAGGTCGCGGAACTCGTCGTCGGTCTCGGTCGGGAAGCCGACCATGGCCGTGGAACGGATCACGATGCCGGGGATACGCTCACGCAGATCGCGGAACAGGTCCTCGAGCTCCTGGCGCGAACCAGAACGGCGCATAGCCTTAAGGATGCGCGCGTCGCAGTGCTGCACGGGGATATCGATATAGGGCAGCACCTCGGGCGTATCGCGAATCGTCTCGATGAGTTCGTCAGTCATGCCCTCGGGCTGCAGATAGAGCACGCGGACCCAGACGTTGTGCGGGCGCACGGCCTCGGCGACGGCACGCAGCAGCTGCGCCAGATTGCGCGGCGAGCCATCGGCGACGTCCTCGTCGGCAAAGTCGGTACCCCAGATGCCCGTGTCCTGGCCGATCAGCACGATCTCGCGCACACCGCCGGAAACCAGGTCGCGCACCTCGGAGATGATGCTCTCGGCATTGCGCGAATGATAGCGGCCGCGGATGTAGGGAATCATGCAGAAGCTGCAGAAGCGGTTGCAGCCATCGGAAATCTTGACGTAAGCGACAGCACCCTCGACGGTACGTTTGACCTGCGGGATATAGGCTGCAATCTCACGCTCGACACCCAGCACGCCATCGATGACCGCCACGATGCCATCTTCCTCGTCGGCCTTCACAAAGGCAGCGACCTCGGGCAGCTCGTCAGGCAGGTCATCGCCATAGCGCGACGGCACGCAGCCGCACATGACGATGGGACAAGAACGAACGCCGTCCTGAACCTCGTTGGCGAGCTCGAGCGTGGTCTCGATGCTCTCGGACGTTGCGGAGGCGAGGAACGAGCAAGTATTGACGATGGCGATATCGGCATCCTGCGGGTCGAATGCCTCCTCGTAGCCCGCGGCGGTCAAAAGAGAACGCATGCGGTCGGTGTCAACCTCGTTCTTAGCGCACCCGAGGGTGATGTAGAGCACGGAGCCCAACGGTGTATCCATGTTGGAGAGCGGTCCTTTCGATTGATATTAGCGGTAGTTGGTGAACTGCAGCGGCTGGCCGTAGTCCTGGTCGCGCAGGAACTGAATCACGGTCTGCAACGCGTCCTTCGAAGCAGAGGAAACACGCAGTTTGTCGGCCTCGATGGTCACCTTGACCTTGAGCTTTTGATCCTTGATGTCCTTGTTGATCTTCTTGGCGGTCGCCTGGTCGATACCCTCGACGATATGGCCGAGCACGCGCACGGTGCCACCCGATGCCGCCTGCGGAGCATCCCACGAGACAGCCTTGAGGTCGATGCCGCGCTTGATGAGCTTGGAGCTCAGCACGTCAACAATCTGTTTGGAGACAAAGTCGGCCGGGGCGTTGATCGTAAAGAGCTTGTCGCCCTTCGAAAGCTCGATCGTGGCGCCGGAATCCTTAAGGTCATAGCGCTGGGAAATCTCGCGCGTGGTCTGCTGGAAGGCGTTGTCGACCTCTTGCATGTTGACCTCGGACACGACGTCGAAGCTGGAATCTTTAGCCATGATGTTTCCTTTCGCGTACGAGCGGCCTAGTAGCTATCGTACGAATTGTCGGTAGAATCGGTGGGTGTCTGACCGTCAGTTGCGGTATCGGCGCCATCCGTGGACTGGGCATCGGTACCATCGGTGGTGTCGGTACCATCAGAACTTTCACCATTCTCGGAATCAGACGTCTCCTTCTTGGGAACGGTGATCGTCACACGCGCCACGCCCGAGGTCTTGGTATCGTAACGAACCTTTTCACCGTTCTTGGTAACGGTGACATCGGAAGGCTTGGACGTGGTGATCTCGATCGAAGACTCGGGCGTGTACTCCTGCTCAAAGGGGCCAGTCGCCTGGGCGCCATAGACCGACTTGCCGTCAACCTTGACCTCAATCCACGCGGTCTTTCCCTTGGCAACGGAGACTTTGACCTTCGTGACCTCGTTCTCTTCCTTCTTGGCCGTCGTCTTGGTAGCGTCCGAATCAGTCGACTCATCCGTCGCCTCATCGGTGTCATCGTCCTCGTCGACCGTTTCGGTCTTCTTAGAAGACTTCTTGGTCGTCATCTTGGTAGCAGTGGGCGTCTCGGGCGTGTTCTCGGGCGCCGAAGATGCGCAGCCACGTAGAAGCACCACGATGAGCACAATCAACAGCAGCACAACGGCACCGATGCCGGCGTAGACGATACGCGGATCGAGCCCGTTGTTTTGAGGAGTACGTGATCCGCCGCGTCCACGACCGGAACTGCTGCGGCCGCTTCCCTGAGGCATACGACCGCGATTGCTATCGGAACG
>URDZ01000011.1:0-27763 GCA_900546725.1 uncultured Collinsella sp.
GACGGAAAGCACATTAAGTGCTTTCCTTTGCGTGCGGAACTCGCGACAAACTTAAGCCGACGGCAGCCCGGGCCGGGAATCCGACGCGCTCGTCAGGGCAACGTTCCTCAACAAAAAAGACCCGCTTCCCTGTTGGGAAACGGGTCTTTGGAAGGGCGGTTAACGTACTAGGAAATTACTCCTCGTCGTTGTCCTTGGCCTCTTCGGCGTCGTCGGTGTCCACGAGCTGGTTGAGCAGCTCGTCGAGGGAAGCCATGTCCTCGTTGATGGCACCGTTGGCGGGAGCCTTCTTGTCGTCGATCGGGGCGCCCAGGAGCTCCTCGTCGGCGTCGGCGTGATGCGTCGGCGCGGCGGAGGTGCCCAGCAGGATGTCGTCCGGACCGTCGGGGCTAAAGACCATCTGCAGCAGCTGCGAGAGGTCTTCCTCGTCGGCAACGTCGTCGTTGTTCTCGAGGATGTAGAGCAGGTCGTGGGCCTCCAGGCCGTCACGGAGCTCCTCGATCGCCTTGGCACCGATACCATCAATGCGCAGCAGATCCTCCTCGGACTTGCCGACCAGGTCGCCGACCGTCTCGATGCCGACCTCGCTGAACTTGTTGGTCCAGCGCTGCGACACGCCCAGGTCGTCGAACAGGTACAGGCGAGCCTTCTCGGCGGAGATGGTGTGGCCGTTGCGGGTGAACGAACCGTCAGCACCACCGAACTCGTCGTAGCCGGCCCAGTCGAGCTGCTGCGGGAGCTGCTCGTCCAGGTCCTTGAGCTCCACAGGAGCCCACTCGGGCAGCGACTTGGCGTTGGGCGAAGCCGGGCCGTCGATGTCCACGTAGCCGTCGGCCGTGCGATACGTCAGCTTGGCGTTGGCGTACGGCTTGAGGCCGGTACCAGCCGGGATCTTCTTACCGACGATGACGTTGGACTTAAGGTCGAGCAGGTGGTCGACCTTGCCCTCGATGGCAGCCTCGGTAAGGACGCCGGCGGTACGGATGAACGAAGCGCTCGACAGCCAGGAGTCGATGTTGGACGCGACCTTGAGCGTACCCAGGATGACGGGCTCGGCCACGGGAGCCTGACCGCCCAGACGGGCAACGCGCTCGACCTCGTCGGCGAACTCGTAGCGGTCGACGTACTGACCGAGCAGGTACTTGGAGTCGCCGGGGTTGGTGATCTGAACGCGACGCAGCATCTGACGTGCGAGCACCTCGATGTGCTTGTCGTTCAGGTCAACGCCCTGACTGGTGTAGACGTCCTTGACGCTCTCGACGAAGGTGTGCATCGTCGACTCGATGTCGGTCAGCTTGCGCAGGTTGCGGAAGTTGACGAAGCCCTTGGTGATCTGGTCGCCGGCGCGAACCTCGCAGCCGTCCTCGATCTCGGGCATAAAGCGCACCGAAGCGGGGACGCGACGCTCGTCGAGGACACGGGTGTGATCCTCGGAGTCGGTGAGCGTCAGCACGTACTCGGACTTCTCGGGCTTAATCGAGAGGTGACCGGAGTACGGAGCCAGCTCGGCCTCGCGACCCAGAATCTTCTCGTTGACGTTGCCGACGATATCGAACATACGGCTGACCGTAGGCAGACCCTGCGTAATATCGTCGACGCCAGCGACGCCGCCGGAGTGAATGGTACGCATCGTAAGCTGCGTACCGGGCTCGCCGATGGACTGGGCAGCAATAATGCCGACGGCAGTACCGATAGCGACCGGGCGACGGGTGGAAAGATCCCAGCCGTAGCACTTCTGGCACACGCCGTACTTGGAGCGGCAGGTGAGCAGCGCGCGGAGCTTGACCTTCTTAAGGCCAGCATCGACCATCTTCTGGATGTCGGCGACCTTCTCGATGTAGCCGTCCTGCTCAAAGAGCACGGTGCCATCGGGAGCCACGACGTCCTCGATGAAGCAACGGCCGACGAGGTCGGTGTTGAGGTCGGTGGTGCCGGGGATGATGAGGTTGTAGGTGACGCCCTCGTGCGTACCGCAGTCCTCCTCGCGGACAATGACGTCCTGGGCCACGTCGACCAGACGACGGGTCAGGTAACCAGAGTCCGAGGTGTGGGATGCGGTATCGACCAGGCCCTTACGGGCGCCGTAGGTCGAAATGAAGTACTCGAGCGGCAGCAGGCCCTCGCGGAAGTTCGCCTTAATGGGAAGGTCGATCGTCTCGCCGGACATGTCTGCCATCAGGCCACGCATGCCGCCGAGCTGACGCAGCTGGGTCTTAGAACCACGGGCGCCGGAGTCGGCCATCATGTACAGCGGGTTCTCCTCGTCGAACATGTCGAGCATGAGCGCTGCAACCTTGTCGGTACAAGCGGTCCACTCGTTAACGACTTCGATGTGGCGCTCCGTCTCGTTGATGAAGCCCTCCTCGAAGTACTCGTTGATCTGGTCGACGTTGGCCTGGGCGCGATCGAGCAGCTCCTGCTTCTCGGCAGGGATGAGAGCGTCCCACACCGAGATGGTAAGGCCGGCGCGGGTAGCGTAGTGGAAGCCGGAGTACTTGATGGCGTCGAGGATCGGGCCGACCTTGGCCTCGGGGTAACGATCGCAGCAGTCGGCAACCAGCTTGGCCACATCGCCCTTGACCATCTTGTAGTTCATGAACTCATAGTCTTCGGGCAGGCACTGGCGGTTGAAGATGATGCGGCCGATAGAGGTCTCGAAGCGCGCGGTCTTGTTGCCGGTGACGTCGTAGTCGACAAACTCGTTCTTGCCGTTCTTGACGCGGAAGATACGGGTGCCGTCCTCGTTGATGACGTTGGCATCGGCAGCGGACACGCGGACTTGGATCTTGGCCTGCATGTCGACCTCGGAGCGGCAGTCATAGGCGTGCAGCGCGTCGTCGAAGCTCGAGAACACGTGGTTCTCGCCCGGCAGACCCTCGCGAACCTGGGTGAGGTAGTACACACCGATGATCATGTCCTGCGAAGGGATGTTGACCGGCTTGCCGGATGCCGGCGAGCGCAGGTTATTCGCAGAGAGCATAAGCACGCGAGCCTCGGCCTGAGCCTGGCTGGACAGCGGCACGTGGACAGACATCTGGTCGCCGTCGAAGTCGGCGTTGAAGGGCGAGCAGACCAGCGGATGCAGGTGGATAGCCTTGCCCTCGACCAGCACCGGCTCAAAGGCCTGGATGGACAGACGGTGCAGGGTCGGTGCACGGTTGAGCAGCACGACGCGGCCGTCGATGACCTCTTCGAGGATGTCCCACACAAAGGTGGCACCACGGTCGATAGCGCGCTTGGCGCCCTTGATGTTCTCGACCTTGCCGAGCTCGACCAGGCGCTTCATGACGAAGGGCTTGAAGAGCTCCAGCGCCATGGTCTTGGGCAGACCGCACTGGTGCAGCAGCAGCTTGGGGTCGGTAACGATGACCGAACGGCCGGAGTAGTCGACACGCTTACCCAGCAGGTTCTGACGGAAACGACCCTGCTTGCCCTTGAGGGCCTCGGCGAGCGACTTGAGCGGGCGACCGCCACGGCCAGAGACCGGGCGACCACGACGGCCGTTGTCGAACAGGGCGTCCACGGACTCCTGGAGCATGCGCTTCTCGTTGTTCACGATGATCGCGGGGGCGTCCAGGTCGAGCAGGCGCTTGAGTCGGTTGTTACGGTTGATCACGCGACGGTACAGGTCGTTGAGGTCGGACGCGGCGAAGCGGCCGCCGTCGAGCTGGACCATCGGGCGCAGATCGGGCGGAATGACCGGGATGACATCCAGGATCATGTTCGCGGGGCTGTTGCCGCCCTTCAGGAAGGCGTCAACGACCTCGAGGCGCTTGACGGCCTTCTCGCGCTTCTGCTTCTGGGAATCCTCGTCGGCGATGATGGCCTTGAGCTTCTCGGCCTCTGAAGGAAGGTCGATGGCAGCGAGCAGGTCGCGGACGGCCTCGGCACCCATGCCACCCTTGAAGTACATGGAGTAGTAACGGGTCATCTCGCGGAACAGCGGCTCATCGGAAATGAGGTCGCGCTCGCTGAGCTTCATGAAGGCGTTGAAGGCGTCCGTGCGGAGCTGCTTCTCGTCCTTGCACTCTTCCTCGATGTCGACGATGCCAGAGGCGATCTCCTCGGGGGTCAGCGGCTCCTCGTCGGAGAACTCGTCAAAGTTCTCGGGGTTGCCCTGCTCCTTGAGGGACTCGATCTGGCGGGCGCACTCGGCATCGATCTCTTCCAGATCGGCGGCGAGCTCCTCGCGCAGGTCGTCAGCGTCAGCCTCACGAGCCTCGTAGTCGACCTCGGTGATGATGTAGCTGGCAAAGTACAGAACCTTCTCGAGATCCTTGGACTTGATGTCGAGCATACGGCTCATCGGGAAGCTCGTGGGGCTCTTGAAGTACCAGATGTGGGACACGGGAGCGGCGAGCTCGATGTGGCCCATGCGCTCGCGACGAACCTTGGCCGAGGTGACCTCGACGCCGCAGCGCTCGCAGACGATGCCCTTAAAGCGGATGCCCTTGTACTTGCCGCAGGAGCACTCCCAGTCCTTGGCGGGACCGAAGATCTTCTCGCAGAACAGGCCGTCCTTCTCGGGCTTGAGGGTACGGTAATTGATGGTCTCCGGCTTCTTGACCTCACCGTGCGACCAGGAACGGATCTGGTCGGCGGAGGCAAGGGAGATCTTTACCGAGTCAAAATCAGTAGCTTCGAAATCTGCCACAGTCAACTACTCCTTATCAGTGGTCGTGGCGGCGACAGCCTCGGGTGCCTCGGCGGTCTCGGCATCCTGGGCCTCGACGTCGGTGTCAACGCCGGCGAGCGCAGCCAGGTCGTCGAGAGCAGAGGTCTCCTCGGCGGTCACAGGGGCGGAGGCGTCCTCGTCGGCATCGTGCATGGGCTCGATGTCCAGTGCGAGGGAACGGATCTCCTTGACGAGAACCTTGAAGGACTCGGGGATACCCGGAACCGGGACGTTCTCGCCCTTGACGATGGACTCGTAGGTCTTGACGCGGCCCACGGTATCGTCGGACTTGACGGTCAGGATCTCCTGCAGGACGTTGGCAGCACCGTATGCGTACAGTGCCCAAACTTCCATCTCGCCGAAGCGCTGGCCGCCGAACTGAGCCTTGCCGCCCAGCGGTTGCTGGGTAACCAGGCTGTAAGGGCCGGTCGAACGGGCGTGGATCTTGTCGTCGACCATGTGGCCGAGCTTGAGGATGTAGGACGTACCCACGGTAATGGGCTCGCGGAACTCCTCGCCGGTGCGGCCGTCGAACAGGCGGGTCTTGCCGCGCTCGTCAAGCTGGGTGACAAACTCGGGGCGCATGTGATCGCCAAAGGCAGCGGTGGCCTTGTTGAGCATGTTCTTGTTGGCGCGACGGATGACCTCGGCGATCTCGTCCTCCTTGGCGCCGTCGAAGACGGGCGTCGAGACGAAGAACGGACCGGGGACATACTTGTCGGAGTCGGCATCCTCGGTATCCCAACCGCAGGCAGCAGCCCAGCCAAGGTGGCACTCGAGCAGCTGACCGACGTTCATACGCGAAGGAACGCCCAGCGGGTTGAGGATAACGTCGATCGGGGTACCGTCAGCCATGTAGGGCATGTCCTCGACCGGCAGAACGTTACAGATAACGCCCTTGTTGCCGTGGCGACCGGCGATCTTATCGCCCTGCTGGATCTTACGACGCTGGGCGACGTAGACGCGCACCTGCTCGTTGACGCCGGGGGCCAGGTCGTCGCCGTTCTCGCGGCTAAAGCGGACGACGTCGATGACGCGGCCGTAAGCGCCGTGAGGCATCTTAAGGGAGGTGTCGCGGACGTCGTGGGCCTTGGCACCGAAGATGGCGCGCAGCAGGCGCTCCTCGGCGGTCAGAGCGCTCTCGCCCTTAGGCGTGACCTTGCCGACCAAGATGTCGCCAGGGCCGACCTCGGCGCCGATGCGGATGATGCCGTCCTCGTCGAGGTTGGCAAGCATGTCCTCGGAGAGGTTCGGGATCTCGCGGGTGATCTCCTCGGGGCCGAGCTTGGTGTCGCGGGCGTCGATCTCGTGACGGGTGATGTTGATGGTCGTCAGCAGGTCCTCGGCCACCAGGCGCTCGGACACGACGATACCGTCCTCGTAGTTAAAGCCTTCCCACGGCATGTAGGCCACGGTGAGGTTCTGACCCAGTGCGAGCTCGCCGTGATCGGTCGAAGGACCGTCGGCCAGAGGCTCGCCCTGCTCAACGGTGTCACCAACGCGAACGAGCGGACGGTGGTTGATGCAGGTGGACTGGTTGGAGCGCTGGTACTTGGCCAGGTGGTACTCGTCCATGCCGCCGGCATGCTTGACGATGATCTTGGAAGCGTCGGCAAAGATGACCTCGCCGGCGTTCTTGGCCAGGGTGACCTCGCCGGAGTCCAGAGCGGCGCGACGCTCCATGCCGGTACCGACATAGGGAGCGGCGGGGTGAACCAGCGGCACGGCCTGACGCTGCATGTTGGCGCCCATCAGCGTACGCTTGGCGTCATCGTGCTCAAGGAACGGGATCAGCGTGGCTGCGACGGAGAGCATCTGACGCGGCGAGACGTCCATGTAGTCGACGTCCTCGACGGGCACGTCGGCGGGAGCGCCGAAGGAGCCGTCGAAGTCGCGGGTACGGGCGATCACGGTGTGCGGACGGACGATCTTACCCTCGGCATCGGTCGTGATGAACTCGTTGGTCTTGGGATCGAGCGGCGTGTTGGCCGGCGCGATGACGTGCTTCTCTTCCTCGTCAGCGGTCATCCAGTCGATCTGATCGGTGGCAACGCCGTTCTCGACGCGACGGAACGGGGCCTCGATGAAGCCATACTCGTTGACGCGGGCGTAGAGGGCGAGCGAGCCGATCAGGCCGATGTTGGGGCCTTCGGGGGTCTCGATCGGGCACATGCGGCTGTAGTGCGAATTGTGAACGTCGCGGACGGCCGTCGGCACGTTGGTGCGGCGGCTGGAGCCGGACTTGTGGCCGGCAAGACCACCAGGGCCGAGTGCGGACAGACGGCGCTTGTGGGTCAGACCGGTCAGGGGGTTCGCCTGGTCCATGAACTGCGAGAGCTGCGAGGAACCGAAGAACTCCTTGATGGAAGCCACGATCGGACGGATGTTGATGAGCGACTGCGGGGTGATCTCGTCGATGTCCTGGGAGCTCATGCGCTCACGGACGACGCGCTCCATACGGCTCATGCCGATACGGAACTGGTTGGCGACGAGCTCGCCGACGGTGCGGATACGGCGGTTGCCGAAGTGGTCGATGTCGTCGACCTTGAAGCCCTGCTCGCCGGCAGCGAGGGACAGCAGGTAGCGCAGCGTCGCGACGATATCCTCGTCGGTGAGCACCGTGACCTCTTCCTCGGTGGTGAGGTTGAGCTTCTTGTTGACCTTGTAACGACCGACGCGGGCCAGATCGTAGCGCTGCGGGTTAAAGAGCAGGCCCTCGAGCAGGCTGCGGGAAGCGTCCACGGTGGGAGGCTCGCCCGGGCGCAGGCGACGGTAGATCTCGATGAGGGCGTCCTCGCGAGTGAGGGCGGTGTCGCGCTCCAGGGTGCGCTTGATCACATCGGAGTTGCCGAGCAGCTCGATGATGTCGTCGTTGGTGATGGCGATGCCAAGGGCGCGCAGGAACATCGTGGCGCTCTGCTTGCGCTTACGGTCGATGGAGACCATGAGCTGGTCGCGCTTGTCGACCTCAAACTCGAGCCAGGCACCGCGGGACGGGATGATCTGGGCCTTGTAGATCTGCTTGCCCGAATCCATCTCGGAGCTGTAGTACACACCCGGGGAACGGACGAGCTGCGAGACGACGATACGCTCGGTACCGTTGATGATGAAGGTGCCCTGATCGGTCATCATGGGGAAGTCGCCCATAAAGACGAGCTGCTCCTTGATCTCGCCGGTCTCCTTGTTGGTGAGACGGACGTCGGTCAGAAGCGGGGCCTGATAGGTCATGTCCTTCTCGCGGCACTCCTCGACGGTGTGCGCGGGGTCGCCGAACTGATGCTCGCCGAAGGTAACCTCGAGAACATGGTTCTGGCTCTGGATGGGGCTGGATTCCTTGAACGCCTCACGAAGGCCCTCGTCCTTAAAACGCTCAAAGGATTCCCTTTGAACAGAGATAAGGTTGGGGAGCTCCATGGCCTCCGGGATTTTCCCGAAGCTGACGCGCTTGCGCTCAGTGGCAGTGTATGCGTAGGTCACCAGGTTTTTCCTCCTTCACGGAAATGCTCGGTGGGTTGGCGAGGCATAGCTTCGCCAGTTATCGCAACCTAATAGTTTATCAGGTACCGACCGTTGGGCAAGAAAAGCCTTGACGCGATTGAGTTTTTGGAGTAGCAAAGTTTTTCGACAGAAAACACGCAGGTAGATGTATGTGTATCGAACATCTGTTCATATATTTTCTGTGAACAGAGAGCCGGCAATCGCAGCTCTTATAAAAAACGGGCGCGAACCGAGGTCCGCGCCCGTAAATGTCGATGCCCGAAGGCTTACTTGCGCATCAAGCCGCCGCGCTCGTCGATGGCATCCCAGAAGGCGCTTGCAAAGCGAGGGTCGCTTGCAGCCATGAGGGCGTTGGTGGCCATCCAGCCAGAAGGCGTGCCGGTGTCGTAGCCCGACAGCGGGTCGATGACGACAGCATACATGGCCTCGCGATCGAGCGAACGGGCCATGGCGTCGGTCAGCTGGATCTCGCCACCCTTACCAGCCTGCTGATCGGCCAGCAGGTCCATGACCAGCGGAGACAGGAGGTAGCGACCGACGATGTACAGGTTGGACGGAGCCGCCTCGGGGGCAGGCTTCTCCACCAGGCCGCCGATGCGCCAGACAGCGCCCGGCTCGGCATCGGCAACGCCCTCGGCGCCCTCGAGCGAACCGACGCGCTCGCCGGCGATAACGCCGTAGCGGCTGACTTCCTCGGGCGAGCAAGCAGCGACGGCGATAACCGAAGCGCCACCGTGCTCCTTGGAAACGGCGAGCATCTTGTCGCAGATGTCGCGGTTAGGCACAACGTAGTCGCCCAGAAGAACCAGGAAGTTCTCCCCTGCCACGGCGTCGGCAGCAGAGCGAATAGCATGGCCGAGGCCCTTGGGCTCGTACTGATAGCGGAAGTCGACCGGCATACCGCCAGCGTGGGCGACGGCATCGGCATAGGCGTTCTTGCCGCGCTCGCGCAGCAGGTTCTCGAGCGAGCGATCGGGCTGGAAGTAGTTCAGTAGCTCGGGCTTACCGGGAGAAGTAACGATGATGGCGTCGTCGACTTCCTCGGGGTCGAGCGCCTCCTCGACGACGTACTGAATGACGGGCTTGTCGAGCACCGGCAGTATCTCTTTGGGCGTGCACTTGGTGCCAGGCAGAAAACGCGTGCCAAGACCGGCGGCGGGGATGATTGCCTTCATGTTATTCAAAGATCCTTTCGCAGGCGCAAAAGCGCCCCATGCGTGCGGCACACAGCCGCAGACCAAATTGCGATACCTAAGCATCTTACCGCTGGAACTATATGTCGCTACAAGGCAGAGACAATTCTTCAGCAGGTCAACGCAAATTATTGCTCGAATGGTGCAATTTTATTGCCCAACGGCAGGGTGCCCGATACGACGCAAATCACAGAACATGGCAGTTTGAGCTACCGATGTCGAGGGACCGAAAAACAAAAAAGACGGGGCTCGCAATGCGAACCCCGTCTGCAAAGAAATCTGGCGAGAAAGCCTGATTACTTGAGGGTGACAGCAGCGCCAGCAGCCTCGAGCTTCTCCTTGGCAGCCTCGGCGTCCTCCTTCTTGGCACCCTCGAGAACAGCCTTGGGAGCGCCCTCGACGACCTCCTTGGCCTCCTTCAGGCCAAGGTTGGTGAGCTCACGGACGGCCTTGATGACCTGGATCTTGTTGTCGCCGAAGCCCTCGAGCACGACGTCAAACTCGGTCTTCTCCTCGGCCTCAGCAGCGCCAGCAGCGGGAGCGGCGACAACAGCGGCAGGAGCAGCGGCGGAAACGCCGAAGGTGTCCTCGATAGCCTTGACGAGCTCGGAAGCCTCGAGAAGGGTCATTTCCTTAAGAGCATCGATGATCTCATCGGTGGTAAGCTTAGCCATTTCTAAGTCCTTTCGGTTTCCGTGCGGATGCACGGAGATCAGTTAAAACACGACGCGAATGCGCCAGGGGTGCGGCGTTGCCGCCGCGGGTGAAAACAGCAACTAGGCTGCCTTCTGCTCGGAGACCTGCTGGATCGAACGAGCGAGACCAGAGGAAACGCCGTTGACGCAGACAGCGATGTCGCGAGCGAAACCGGAGATGAGACCGGCGATCTGGCCGAGAAGCTGATCCTTGGTGGGCAGCTCGGCGATAGCCTTAACATCATCAGCGGAAACGGCCTTGCCGTCGGAGATACCGCCCTTGATCTCAAGGACGCCCTTGGACTTAGCGGAGAAGTCCTTAAGGGCCTTAGCGGCCTCGACCGGCTCGGACTCGTAGAACACATAAGCGACGGGGCCGGCGAGGATCTCGTCGAGCTCGGGCTGCTCCTGGTTCTTGAGGGCGATCTTGACCAGGTTGTTCTTGTAGACCTTCATCTCGGCGCCGCACTCGCGAAGCTGATGACGCAGCTCCTGAGCCTGCTTAACCGTCAGACCGTTGTAGTTGACGACGAACAGACCGGCGTTCTCGGCGATACGGGACTCGATCTCTGCAACCTTGTCGATTTTGTACTGCTGGGGCATGAATTACACCTCCTCGAATTCTTTCCGGGCACGGTCCGCCACAAGGACGTGACGGGGGCATGTCCAAAAAGAAAGCCCCCGCGCTGCATGAGCGACGGGGGCGAGAAGACATATCTACTCGACCACCTCGGCTGGCGGGAAGTCCCATTAAGCTCGCGGGTAAGACCCGTTTGCGCCGGCTGTCTCTGGCAGCGGATTCGTGCGTGAACCGAAAGTATTATGGCGGGGACCCCGGCGTCGGTCAACGGGCGCGAGGATTCGTACACAAACCCTGCATACGCTCCGGCCCGAGGGGACGGGTCGAGATTTTCGCTCGGTCAAGTCCTGGGCTCGCACGAAGGCCACATTAAGTGGCCTTCGGCTCGTGCGGAATCTACGAAAATTTCGACCCGTCCCCTCGGGCCAGAGCTACGGTAACTTTACTGCGAATCTTCGCGCCCGTTGAGCGACGCGCCCCACGCATACCCTTATGTCGGTGGGCTGATGTGTTGCGTCTCTGAGGACTACAAGGTTGAAACGAAGTTTGACAGGCGTCGGAGACCTTCGTCCAGATTTTTGTCGGAGACGCAGTAGCTTAGGCGGATGTGGCCTTCGGTTCCGAAGCAGTCTCCCGGGACTAGGGCTACGTTTGCTTCTTTGATGGCTTTGATGCAGAAGTCTTCGCTGGTTAGGCCGAACTTTTTGATGCTCGGGAAAGTATAGAAGGCTCCTGCGGGCTCTACTACGTCGAGGCCCATGGCGTTTAAGGCTTCGAGTACGCGCTCGCGGCGGGCTCGGTAGACTTTGAGCATGGGGGTTGGGTCGACGGTGAGGGCTCGGGCTGCGGCGTCCATTTCGAAGGAGACGGCGCTCGATACTAGGTATTGGTGGGCTTTTGCGATCTCGGCGATGACGGGTGTTGCTGCCGCGAGCCAGCCCAAACGCCAGCCGGTCATGGCCCAGGGCTTGGAGAAGCTCTCGATGACGACCGTCTGCTCACGCAGCTCCGGGTGACGCTGGGCAAAGCGCTCGTAGCCATCCACATAAACCAGGCGGTTGTATACGTCGTCGCAGACCACGTAGATGCCCGCCTCCTCCGCCACGCGCGCCACGGCGTCGAGCGACGCCGTGTTGAGGATGCAACCCGTAGGATTGTTGGGCGAGCAGATGACGATGGCCTTGGTCGCCGGCGTCACGCAAGCACGAAGCGCATCCTCATCGATCTGGAATTGCGCGGGCTCCGTATCCAAAAAGACTGCTTTGGCGTGGTTGGCCACGACGATGCTCTCGTACAGGCCAAAGGCCGGCGTGGGGATAATGACCTCGTCGCCGGGGTTGAGCATAGCCATGAATGTTGCCGACAGTGCCTCGGTCGCACCGTCGGTCAGGATGACCTCATCGGCGGAAAACGCCAGGCCCGCGTCATCCATATATTTGGACAGTGCATCACGCAGGGCGGGGCGACCGTTGTTGGGCGGATAGTGCGTGTCACCGCGGTCCAGTGCGGCGGTCACCTCGGCGCTAATCACATCGGGCGTGGGAAAATCGGGCTCGCCGAGCGCGAGCGCGATGCACCCCGGATGCTGGGCGGCGAGCGCGTTAATCCGGCGGATACCGGAGGGCTTGAGCGTGGCAAGCGAGGTATTCATGGACAGACGCATGGCGTTCCTTTCGTAAGGGTTGCACTAGGATAGCGCGGCGGGGCGCCACCAGACGGTGTAACCTAAACGGAAACGAGCCGGAAAGGAGATGGCATGGAGACGACCGCGCGCGGCGATGTACCAAAAACGCTGCAAACCATTGCGTATATCAGCATTCCCAATAGCGCCGATCTTGAGTTTTTGCTCTGGGACCTGCAGGATGCCATCGCCGCCTATGCTCAACTTTCCGGCACCGCACTCCCCCGCCCGGTCGACTTGAAGGCAAATGACGCCGGCAGCGTTGCCGATGGCATCGTGCTGGTCATTGAAGATGTGGCTGACGATGAGACGTTGACAGCCATCGAGCAGGCGCTTGAGCGCTTTGGCGGTACGGGAACGCGCGTCTATGTCGCGATTCGAGCCGCACAAGAGGGCACTGAGCAGGCGCGTGGGACCGCCGTTCGCCTGCACAAGGCATGTGAGCGCCATGGCCAATTGTGGTGTGGCGGCGTTGCCATCTGCGCCGGCAGCGGCATTGCGGCGCTTCGTCGCTCTCCGCGCATGGGACTCTTGCGGCGACCGTTTTCTGAGGCCATGGACAAGCTCGTGGGCGCCGTTCGTATGGGGTGTTCCGTCGAACACGCGCAGAAGCTCAGTGGCGCCGCAACGGGCGGCGTCGACACCGACGGCATGGTGCGCGCCACGCCTGCACTGCCCACACCGATCTGGCACGCCGTTATGAGGCATCTTGCCGAGCACTCAAACTGCTAAATCGAAAAAGCCTGCCAATCAGCGGCGCCGCTCCAACGCTCGACAAGGCGTTCCAGACGCCACGCCGCATTGGCGGGACTTGTCGACGGCAGAACGATGGCCGGCAGCCCGGTGCGCTCTTGTAGATAGCGCTTGTAGAGCCGGCCAGCTGTACCACCGTTGCATATCACCTGCTCAATGGGAGCTGCGCCGGTAATGCGCTCGATATGTGCCGGCACAACGTTGCGGATGCTCGCGTCGCTCGAGCCCTTAATGTCGCAGCTCTCGATTGCATCCCACAGGGCCACGCCGCCGTTCAGCAGCATGGCCCGCTTGGCGGCAATGGAGGCATCGAGCGTCGCGGGCTCACCGCTTGCCAAAGGATCGCCCTCGTTGGGCGGCACAGGCACACCGAGACACGCGGTCATCACGCGCCAAAAGCGATTCTGAGGGTTGCCGTAATAAAAAGCATTGGCGCGCGAAAGCACCGAGGGAAACGACCCGAGCACCAAAACGCGCGAGTGCTCGTCAAACACGGGCTCAAACCCATGCTCAATATGCTGATAGCCCTCGTCCGGCGCAGTCATGAATTAGGCCCTCAGCAGATAGCGCACCTCGTAGGGTGCAAGCTCAAGGGAGCCCAGCAGCTCGACCGTGGGCGCGTCGTCGGCAAGCAGGTCGACGAAGGAGCCGTTGAGTTCGCCGGCTCCAAAGGTATAGGGCTCGTTCACGGCATTGACCGCCACGAGCACCGTCGCGTCGTCGCAGGCGCGCTCGAACAGCAGCTGCTTGTTCTGGATCACCACGTTGCGATAGGCACCGTAGTTGAGGGCACGGGCCGCCGCATCGTCGGCCGAGCGCAGGTGCGCAAGCTGCGTGATGAACGCCGTCAGCTCGTTGGGCGCAGGCTCATCGAGCGCAGGGCGCAGCGCCCAATCGCCATCGGGGCCGCCCTTTTCGCCGGCAATCCCCCACTCGCTGCCATAGTAGACGCATGGGATGCCCGGCATGCCAAAGAGCATGCCATAGGCGGGGCGCAGGCAGGACTTGTCGGTAAGGATGCTCGCTAGGCGCGGCACATCGTGGTTATCGACAAATGACAGCAGATGCTTGCCGCGGTAGATGCACCACGGGTCACCGCCAAACTGACGGTGCAGCGAATGGGCGATCTCGAACATGTTGACCGAGTTAAAGCTGGAGTACAGGCCCTTGTAGCACTCGTAGTTGGTGCAGGAGTCGAGCATCTCGTCGTTGACGATCTGGTTGTAGTCGCCGTGGAGCGTCTCACCAATCAGCACAAAGTCGGGCTTGAGTTCGCGGGTAAAGCTATGCAGGCGGCGCATAAAATCGCGATCGAGCATATAGGCGACGTCCAGGCGCAGACCGTCGATACCAAAGACCTCGGCCCAGCGACGCACGGACTCGAGCAGGTAATCGACCACGGCGGGATTTTGCAGGTTGAGCTTCACAAGTTCAAAATGACCTTCCCAGCCCTCGTACCAAAAGCCGTCACCGTAGCACGAGTCACCGTCAAAGCTGATGTGGAACCAGTCCTTGTAGGGCGAGTCCCACTTGCGCTCCTGCACATCGCGGAAGGCCCAAAAGCCGCGACCGACGTGGTTGAAGACGGCATCGAGCACCACGCGGATGCCATGGGCGTGCAGCGTCTCGCACACGGCGGCAAAGTCGGCATCCCCACCCAGGCGGCGGTCGATATGGCGCAGACTGCGCGTGTCGTAGCCATGGCTATCGGACTCAAGCGGCGGGTTGATGAGCACGGCGCCAACGCCGAGTTCCTGCAGGTAGTCGGCCCACTGGGCGATCTTCATGATGGGCGCATCGGGGTTAGGAGCAACGTTGGCGGCCTGGGTAAGCTCATCCTCGGCAACGGGCGCGGCGTTTTCGCGCGGAGCTCCGCAGAAGCCCAGCGGATAGATCTGATAGAACGTCGTCTCGTATGCCCACATAGCAACCTCCCGGTAAGCTCAACACAACGACATCCATTGTATGCCCGGCTTGTATCCTCTTCCCCAAAATAAGTTGCGGTGGAATAGGGACTGTTTGCCGGGTTTATTGGGCCCAGCAGTCCGTATTTCACCGCAACTGATGAGAAGGATGTGGCTAGGCGACGGGCTTGGCGCGGCGGATGGCCGGAAACAGCACGGTGATGGCGAGGATGACGCCCACGACGGCAATCGCCCCGCCCACAAAGCCGATCCAGGCGATACCGGGACCCGAAACCACGGCTCCGCCGATCGCGGTACCCGTGCCGATACCGAGGTTGAACAGGCCCGAGAAGATCGACATGGCGACGGCCGACGAATCTGCCGGCGTGTGCTTGATGAGCTCGGCCTGAAACGCCACGTTAAAGGCCGTGGCGCAGCAACCCCACAGTGCGCAGACGGCAAGCACTGTCACGAGCGACGATGCGGCCGGCCCCATGAGCAGCAGGGCCACCGGCACGCCGGAGAGCGTGATAGCAAGGAACGGAAAACGGTGCCCGTCGAACAGGCGGCTGAACAGCCAGCTGCCCACCAAGCCGGAACAGCCAAACGCCGTCAGCGTCATGGTGATGGCGCCCGCATCGACGTGCGCGACCTGCGCCAGGAAGGGCTCGATATAGCTGTAGCTTGCGTAATAGCCGGTCGCCATGAAGACCGTGACTGCGTAGAGCGCGATGAGGAGCGGGTTCTTGAGCAGCTCGGGCAGCTGTTTGACGGTAAAGCGCTCACCCGCCGGCATGGCCGGGAACACCGCTGCCTGGTAGACGACCGCGATGGCTGAGAGGCCCCCGACCACGGCAAACGTCATGCGCCAGCCCACGGCCAAGCCAATGGCGCGACCGAGAGGCAGGCCAAAGATCTGCGCGATGGACGAGCCCGTGGCGATCATGCTGATGGCGAGCGCGCCGTGGCGAGTGTCGACCAGGCGCGAGGCCATAATCGAGGCGACTGACCAGAACACGGCATGTGCGCAAGCGACCACCAGGCGCGCGCAGACCAGGATGGGATAGGTCGGCGCCACAGCGGACAGGAACTGACCGAGCGAGAACACGGCAAGCACGCCCAGCAGCATCCGCTTAAACTCGAAACGCGAAGCGAACACCATGAGCGGCAACGACAGCAGCATGACGCCCCAGGCATAGACCGAGATCATGATGCCCGCCTGGGCCTCGGTGAGCGAGAACGACGCGGCGATATCAGTCAAAAGGCCGATGGGCATAAACTCCGACGTGTTGAACACGAACGCACAGCAGGTGAGCCCGACGAGTGGGAGCCACTGCCTGAGCGTGATGCCGTCTTGCCTTGCCTGAGTCATATATAACGTCTCCAATCGTTTTGAGCGGAGGCGATTATATAGCAACGGCCCCGCATCCGTCAGTACAGAAGCGGGGCCGAAAACAATTCGATACACAGAGGTTGCGTCGTCAATTCATAACTAAGCCAACCCCAGCAATATGCCCGCCGAATGCACGACAAACGCCACGATCCAGGCAACGGCGACCTGAAACGCGAATACGGCCACGGCATAGCGCGCGCCCAACTCGCTCTTGACAGCGCCGATAGCGGCCACGCAAGGCGGGTACAGCAGCGTAAAGACCAAGAACACGTAGGCGGTAAACGGCGAAAACATGGTTGACAATGCCGCGGGCGAGGTTGCACCCAAAAGCACCGTGAGTGTCGAGATGACACTCTCCTTGGCGATAAGTCCGGTGACGAGCGCCGTCGAGGCGCGCCAGTCGCCAAAGCCGAGTGGGGCCAACACCGGCGCGATGATGCTACCCAGACCGGCAAGTAGACTCTGCGACTGATCGGCGACCACATTAAAGCGAATGTCGAACGTCTGAAGGAACCAGATGACCACGGTAGCGGCAAAGATAATGGTAAAAGCCTTGGTAATAAAGTCCTTGGCCTTATCCCATGCCAGCATCACCGTCGTCTTGACGCTCGGCAGGCGGTAATTGGGGAGCTCCATGATAAACGGCACCGGGTCGCCCTTAAATGCCGTGCGGTTGAGCACCAAAGCCGCGATGCAGCCGACCACGATACCGATCAGATAGAGCGAGACCATGGCGGGAACCGTCGCCTGCGGGAAAAAAGCCCCGCACAGCAAGCCGTAAACCGGCAGCTTGGCTGAGCAGCTCATAAACGGCGTGAGCATGACCGTCATCTTGCGGTCGTGCTCGGATGGGAGCGTACGGGTCGACATGATAGCCGGCACGGTGCAGCCAAAACCGACGAGCATGGGCACGAAGCTGCGGCCCGACAGGCCAAAGCGACGCAGCACCTTATCCATGACAAAGGCTACGCGTGCCATGTAGCCGGAGTCTTCCAGAATGGAGAGGAACAAGAAGAGCACGACGATAATCGGTAGGAAGGTCAGCACGCTGCCCACACCCGTAAGTACGCCGTCGACAGCCAGTGAGCGCACCACGTCGTTGGTTCCGAATGCCTTGAGGCCCGCATCGGCCGAGGCGATGATGGCAGCGATACCGTCCTCCATGAGTCCCTGCAACGCCGCGCCAATCACGCCAAACGTCAGCCAAAAGACGAGGCCCATGATCACCAGAAACGCCGGAATGGCTGTGTAACGACCTGTCAGGATGCGGTCAATCTTGACGGAGCGCACGTGCTCGCGGCTCTCGTGCGGCTTGACGACGCAACGCCCGCACACGTCGCCGATAAAGCTAAAACGCATATCGGCCAGCGCAGATAGGCGGTCGGTGCCGGCCTCGCCCTCCATCTGGGTAATGATGTGCTCGATAGCGTCGAGCTCATTGCGATCCAGGTGAAGCGCCTCGGTTACCAGCTCATCGCCCTCGACCAGCTTGGTCGCCGCAAAGCGCACCGGAATGTGCGCCGTCACGGCATGGTCCTCGATCAGGTTAGCAATACCGTGGATGCAGCGATGCAGCGCACCGCCGTCCGGGCCGTCGGGCGCACAAAAGTCCAGGCGACCAGGGCGCTCGCGGAACCGTGCCACGTGCAGGGCGTGGTCCACCAACTCGCCGATGCCCTCGTTGCGGGCAGCGCTAATGGGGACAACGGGCACGCCCAACAGGCTCTCGAGCAGGTTGACGTCCACGGCGCCGCCGTTGGCGGTCACCTCGTCCATCATGTTGAGCGCGATGACCATAGGACGGTCAAGCTCCATGAGCTGCAGTGTCAGGTACAGGTTACGCTCGATGTTGGTGGCGTCAATGATGTCGATGATGGCGTCCGGGCGCTCGTCAAGGATGAACTGACGGCTCACGACCTCTTCGCCTGTGTACGGCGACAGGGAGTAAATGCCAGGCAGGTCGGTAACGCTCGCCTCGGGATGGTTACGGATGGTGCCATCTTTGCGGTCGACCGTCACGCCGGGAAAGTTACCGACGTGCTGGTTGGAGCCCGTCAGCTGGTTGAATAACGTGGTCTTGCCGCAGTTTTGGTTGCCGGCGAGGGCAAAGTGCAGCGGCGCGCCCTCGGGCACGGCCGTCTTTGCCGCACGGGGCGAATACGTCCCCTCGCCCAGGGCCGGATGCTCCGTCGTGCCGATTGCGGCGTTAGCGCGCGGACCCGTATCGGTGTCGTGAATACCCACGAGCTCGATGCGAGCGGCATCGTCCTTGCGCAGCGTCAACTCGTAGCCACGTAGGCGGATCTCGAGCGGGTCACCCATGGGGGCGTACTTCATCATGGTGACTTCGGTGCCCGGCGTTAGACCCATGTCCAAAATATGCTGTCGGAGTGCCTGATCGTCCGATGCCACCGATGCGACAACGGCGTCCTTTCCAATCTCGAGTGTATCGAGCTTCACGTCCGTGCTCCTCCCCCGGCGCCCGCAGGGCGTTGTATTTATGTTCACCATGGCTAACCGTTTGCCATGGCTAACCAATTTTAACCATGCATGATAGCGCGAACATGCAACGATGTTCAATCAGCAAATTGGCGCAATGGGGACAGGCAGGAGAGTTCAGGGCCATAGTTTCCCGATGAGGCCTCTCGGGGAAACTACATCCCAGAATTCCGGCTCGAAACGGGATATGGTTTCCCAAACAGGCCTCTTACGGAAAATGCATCCCGGAATCCCCGCTCGAAACGGGACGCGCTTTCCCAGTCGAGGCCCTATGGGAAACTGCGTCCCACCTTGAAAGGCAAAACTGGGGCGCAGTTTCCGGGCGGGGCATCAAAAACGAAGTTGCGGTGGAATAGTTCCTGGATGGGCTGGTTGATGCCCCAGATCGGAACTATTTCACCGCAAGTTATTGAAGGGCTGGGATGCCCGTCCTCTTACAGATGGCGCTCCAGGAAGCGGAAGGCTAGGCGGATCCAGGGACGGACCGCCACCTGCTTGTCCTCGTTGTCGACCGCGGTGTTGGCGTTGCCGAGCGAAAGGCCGTGACCACCCTGGTCGAAGACGTGCATCTCGCATGCAACGCCCTCCTCGGCCATGCGCTGCGCAAACGGGTAGACCTGCGCGATCGGCGCCGTCTTGTCGTCGGACACGCCCCACACAAAGGTCGGCGGCATCTGACGCGAAACATGCGTGGTGGGGCAGATATCGGCCAAATGCTCGTCAGTTGCCTCGCCACCCGTCACCATCGACAGGTAGTCGTTGAGCAAATCGCGCCCCGTCTTGCCGCCCGTCTTGGGCACGCGCAAGTCAATGCGCGGATCGCGCGTCTGCATGTCGCGCACATAGGCAAAGTCGAGCAGCGGATAGCCCAGCACCACGGCATCGGGACGAATGTCGTCCGGACGTGCCCCGGCAAGTGCCGCGAAGGGGCCGGTCTTCCACTGCGTTGCCAGCGAGGCACAGATCATGCCGCCCGCCGAGAATCCCACGACGCACACGCGCTTAGGATCGACATGCCACTCGTCGGCGTTGGCGCGCACCGTGGCGACCATCTTGGCAAGATCTGCCTGGGGGTGCGGAAAGCTCACGTCACCCGTAGAGCTCGTGACATAGTTGAGCACAAAGGCCTGGTAACCGTGATCCAAAAATGCAAACGCCACCGGGTCCTGCTCGTGCGGAGCGATATGTGTAAACCCGCCTCCGCCACAGATAATCACCGCGGGGCGGCGGCCATTCGGTTTATCGGGCAACGGCTCGGCACCCAAATACGTAAACGTCGCCGGATAATCCTCGGTCGGCTCCTCGCCCCACAGCGCATGGTTCTCGACAATCATATGTGCTCCCTTCGCGCAAATTATGCGCCCTTGTTTTTCGCCTTCAAGCGTACCCCACTTGAACCCGTGGCGCAGAAACACTCCGGCAATAAGTTTCCCTTCAACTGATATATCACATAATCCCAGTTCAGAGGTATCGTTGAGCAGCGTAGAATAGGGGCGTTGACCAAGCCGCGAAACACATGTGAAACGTTTCCGGCAAACCAAACGCGCGATATGCGCCTATTTAAGTTGGAGGCAACTATGGGTCTGCTCGATTCGCTTAAGTCCACCTTCACCTCGACCGGCGAGGCGTCCGTTCCGCCCGCAGCAAGCTTCGCCACCCGCGAAGGCGTCATCTATGCCCCCGTCAACGGCGTGCTCGTCAACCTGGACGAGGTTCCCGACGAGACGATCGCCTCGGGCATGCTTGGCCAGGGCTATGGCATCGAGCCCATTACCGGCACCATCTATGCGCCCGCCAACGGCCGCATCGGCGCCACCACTGTCACCAACCACTCCATTGGCATGATCACCGAGGACGGTCTTCGCGTGTTCATCCATGTTGGCCTGGGCACCGTGGAAATGAACGGCAAGGGTTTTGCCCGCTTTGTCGAGATGGGCGATGTGGTCAAGGCAGGCCAGCCGCTCATCAGCTTCGACCGCGAGGCCATTAAGGCCGCTGGTCACGAGGACATCGTGACCGTCATCGTCTCCGAGCTCGATCGTCTTAAGAGCATCGACCATGTCGGCGAATCTGGAACGCTTATCGGCGGCAACCCGCTCGTCAAGCTGGGCGACCCGCTGCTGGTAGCCAAGACCAAGTAGCCAGGCCCCGCGCCATACAGCCAAAAGGCACCTCGTCAAGCGCCCGCGACCATTTGGCCGCGGGCGCTTTTCATTTGAAAAACCATCCCGCCAATGCCTTATCTGTATAGCCCAAATGAGCCGAGCTGCTAGAATATCGAACTGTATGGATAACTATCATTCAACCGTTATGGGAGGATACGTGAACCGCACCAAAATCGCGCAGCTCTATGCCGATGCCGAGTCGCTCGGCGGCCAGACCGTCACCGTCGCCGGCTGGGTCAAGTCCGTCCGCGACATGAAGAACTTTGGCTTTGTTACGCTCAACGACGGCAGCTGCTTCCGCGACCTGCAGGTCGTCATGAACCGCGAGGCACTCGACAACTACGACGAGATCGCACATCAAAACGTCTCGGCCGCACTCATTTGCACCGGCACCGTCAAACTGACCCCCGATGCACCCCAGCCTTTCGAGCTTTCTGCCACTTCCATCGAGGTCGAGGGCACGAGCGCCCCGGATTACCCGCTGCAGAAGAAGCGCGCAACCGTCGAGTTCCTGCGCACCCAGCAGCACCTGCGCCCGCGCACCAACCTGTTCCGCGCCGTGTTCCGCATCCGCTCTGTCGCGGCCGCCGCCATCCACCGCTTCTTCCAGGAGCAGGGTTTTGTCTACGTCAACACCCCCATCATCACCACGAGCGACTGCGAAGGCGCCGGCGAGATGTTCCGCGTGACCACGCTCGACCCCAAAAATCCGCCCCTCACCGAGTCCGGCGAGGTCGACTGGAGCCAGGACTTCTTTGGCAAGCATGCAAGCCTCACCGTGTCCGGCCAGCTCAATGCCGAGAACTTTGCCATGGCCTTTGGCGACGTGTACACCTTTGGCCCCACCTTCCGCGCCGAAAACTCCAACACCACGCGCCACGCCGCCGAGTTTTGGATGATCGAGCCCGAGATGGCCTTCGCCGACCTCAACGACTACATGGACAACGCCGAGGCCATGCTCAAGTACGTCCTCAAGGACGTTATGGCCACCTGCCCCGACGAGCTCAATATGCTCAACAAGTTTGTGGACAAGGGTCTGCTCGAGCGCCTGGACCATGTCGCCAACTCCGACTTTGCCCGCGTTACCTACACCGAGGCCGTCGAAATCCTGGAGCAGGCCGTCGCCGCCGGTCACAAGTTTGACTATCCCGTGAGCTGGGGCATCGACCTGCAAACCGAGCACGAGCGTTTCCTGACCGAGGAACACTTTAAGCGCCCGACCTTCGTGACCGACTACCCGGCCGAGATCAAGGCGTTCTACATGCGCATGAACGAGGACGGCAAGACCGTCGCCGCCGCCGACTGCCTGGTGCCGGGCATCGGCGAGATCATCGGTGGCTCCCAGCGCGAGGAGCGCCTGGATCTGCTCGAGGCCCGCATCAAGGACCTGGGTATGAATCCCGAGCAGTACAAGTACTACCTTGACCTGCGCCGCTACGGTTCCTGCAAGCACGCCGGCTATGGTCTGGGCTTCGAGCGCTTGGTCATGTATCTGACCGGCGTGGGCAACATCCGCGACGTCCTGCCGCACCCGCGCACCGTGGGCAACGCCGACTTCTAATCGTCGGACGCTAGCTCGCGTCGCCACACGCCAACGCTCATCGCACAAGCGCCTCTCGACATCGGTCGAGAGGCGCTTTTTTCAACAGCATCCGTCAAGCTTTTGGCAAGTTTTTGGTCAGTTGAGCAGGGCTGTTGAAAACTCGACCCGCCGTTTGCCGACGACTACCGACCGCCCAGAGCGCCCTGCGCCCCTGGGAAAGCCCCACGTCCTAGGCTCCATACCGTCGCCACCCAAAACGGAAAGGACGTGGGCACGATGACCGAAGCCGCTGTTGAAACCTACGACACCACGACTAGAGGCGCCGCCTCGATGGCGGCCTATCGCGCCGTTCGCATCCTGCAACTATTAAGCGAAAACACCGGCGAAGACAAGGCCATGCTTTCCGATGAGCTGATCCGGCGCCTCGCCCATCCCGACGACCCCGCCCGCATGCCCATCTCGGCGGCGCGGCGCAGCATCTACACCGCCATCTCCGCGCTTCGCCATGCCGGATACGAAATTGAGTACAAACGCGGCGTGGGCTACAAACTTCTTACCCGCCCGCTCACCGATGAAGAGATCATCCGGCTCCACGGTATGGTCATGCGCAACCGCTCCACGCCTATCGCTATCCGCAAGAGCATGGCGCAGCACTTAGTTGCCATGGCGAGTGCCGACGTTCGCGGCTACCTCGATACACCCGAACCCGTTCCGAGCGCAGGCAGCAAGGCTACCAAGGCAACACGCACGCCCATCAAGCGCATCGACACGTGCGAGCTCGTCGAGCAGGCCATCGACCACGGAACCACGGTGAGTTTTGATATTTCGAGCGTTACGACGCGTGGCGAAACCGAAGCAGCACGGATGACGCTGCGTCCCTTTGCCATCAGGCAGCGCGATGGCATCTCGTATCTGCTGGGAACGGTCTACGACGCCCGAGGCGCCGATGACACGTTGCGTACCGTAGAGATTGGCCGAATGAGAAACGTCACCACACGTCTCCTCGACGGCAAGAAGCTCTTCGCCGCCCTAGACGAGGACGACGCCTCCTCCGCCGCATAAGACCCTCCGCCGCCCATTCGACTACCCGCACCGCCCATCCGATTCTGTATTAAAAAACCCGCCAGGCTGTTGTAAAAATGGACATCAGCGCTACTATAGTTCCACTTGCACTTTGTCCCAGTGCAGTGTTTCCAGCCATTTTTATACTGGGGGTAATGATATGAAGGACATCACCATCAGCCGCAGGAGCCTTCTGGTCTCCGCCGGCCTGCTCGCGCTCGCCCCGCTCGCCGGGTGCGGCGGCAACTCTGGTTCCGGCTCTGCTGCCGCCGGTTCCGACTACACCATCGGCGTTCTGCAGCTCACCGAGCACTCCGCACTCGATGCCGCCAACGACGGCTTTGTCAAGGCCATCAAGGAGAGCGGCCTTAAGGTCAAAATCGACCAGAAGAACGCCCAGAACGACCAGTCCACGTGTAAGTCCATTGCCGACAAGTTTGTGGGCGACAACGTCAACCTGATTTATGCCATCGCCACGCCCGCCGCGCAGGCTGCCGCCGGCGCCACGGCCGATATCCCCATCGTGGGCTGCGCCATCACCGACTACGCCGCCTCCGGCCTGGTCCAGGACAACGACAAGCCCGGCACCAACGTCACGGGCGCTTCCGACCTCACCCCGGTCGCCGAGCAGCTCGAGATGATGCAGAAGGTCCTGCCCGACGTTAAAAAGGTCGGCCTGCTCTACTGCACCGCCGAGTCCAACTCCGACGTCCAGATCAAGGCCGCCAAGAAGGAGCTCGACAAGCTGGGCCTCGAGTACACCGATTTCACCGTCTCGAGCTCCAACGAGATTCAGTCCGTCGTCGAGTCTGCCGTGGGCAAGGTCGACGCGCTGTACTCCCCCACCGACAACACCATCGCCGCGGGCGCCTCGCAGGTGGGCCAGATCTGCAAGGAGAACAAGCTTCCCTTCGTGACTGGCGAGGAGGGCATGTGCATGGCCGGCGGCCTGTTCACCCTCTCCATCAATTACGAGGATCTGGGCTACGCCGCGGGCGAGATGGCCGTCAAGATTCTGAAGGGCGAGGCCAAGCCCGAGGATATGCCGATCAAGCACCTCTCGAGCAAGGACCTGGTCGTCGTCAAGAACGACGAAATGGCCGAGGCCCTGGGCATCGACCTTTCCGCTCTGGACGCGTAATGCTATACGCGGCATGCGTCTAGAGCCCGTGCTCGCGCTTTAGCTGCGTTATTCAATATCTGAGCCACAGGGGCGGGCGCTGTAGACCGGCGTCCGCCCTGCTTGTTTCAGGTAAAACAAAACGTCTGTCCGCAGCTCTTCTATGCATTGTTACCGCTATTATGGTGAATCACGTGTCCACCCTATCCTAGGAGGTATGAAGCATGCTCATTGCATTGCAGGGCGCCGTTTCGCAGGGCGTCCTCTGGGGCATTATGGTGCTTGGCGTGTTTATCACGTTCCGCCTGCTCGACATTCCCGATATGACCTGCGACGGCAGCTTTGCCCTCGGCGGCTGCGTCTGCGCTGTGCTCATCGTCAATAACAACGTCGACCCGCTGCTCGCCGTGCTGGCCGGTATGTGCGCCGGCGCCATCGCGGGTGCCGTCACGGGCATTTTGACCACCGTCTTCGAGATTCCCGCGATCCTCGCCGGAATCCTCACCCAGATCAGCCTGTGGTCCATCAACCTGCGCATCATGGGCAAGTCCAATACGCCAATTCTTGCCAAGGGCACCGTGTTCTCGGCCGTCAGCAATATGACCGGTCTGCCGCAGTCCACCGTTGCCATCATCTTGGGCATCCTGCTCGCCGTGGCTATCGTTGCCATCCTGTATTGGTTCTTTGGCACCGAGATCGGCTCGGCGCTGCGCGCCACCGGCAACAACGAGTACATGATCCGCGCTCTGGGCGTCAACACCAACTCCACCAAGATGATCGCCCTCGTGCTCTCCAACGCCCTCATCGGCCTTTCGGGCGCGCTCATCTGCCAGAGCCAAAAGTATGCCGACATTGGCATGGGCACCGGTGCCATCGTTATCGGTCTTGCCGCCATTGTTATCGGTGAGGTGCTCGGCCGTCTGCTGCCCGGCGGCCTCACGCAGTTTAGCGTCCGTCTTGCCTCCGCCGTCTTTGGCTCCGTGGTGTACTTCCTTATCCGCGCCATCGTGCTGCAGTTGGGCATGGACGCCAACGACATGAAGCTGCTCTCCGCCGTAATTGTCGCCGTGGCCCTGTGCGTGCCCGTGGTTTGGGAGCGCTATAAGCTCCGCAGCTCCTACACGAAGGGGGATGAGGCAGATGCTTAAGCTCTCGCACGTCAAGAAGACCTTTAACAAGGGCACCGTCACCGAGAAGCGCGCGCTCACCGGCGTCGACCTCACCCTGAATGACGGCGACTTTGTAACCGTGATCGGCGGCAACGGCGCCGGCAAGTCCACGCTGCTCAACATGATCGCCGGCGTGTACCCGCTCGATTCGGGCGTTATTGAGCTCGACGGCACCGACATCTCGCGCCTGAGCGAGTCGCAGCGCGCCAAGTACCTGGGCCGCGTGTTTCAGGACCCCATGCGCGGTACCGCTGCCGACATGCAGATCGCCGAGAACCTGGCCCTCGCCAAGCGTCGCGGCCAGCGTCGCGGCCTTTCGTGGGGCGTCACCAAGGCCGAGAAAGATGAGTACGTCGAGCTGCTCAAGCGCCTGGACCTTGGTCTGGACACGCGTCTCAACGCCAAGGTCGGCCTGCTCTCGGGTGGCCAGCGCCAGGCACTCACCCTGCTGATGGCCACGCTCACCAGGCCGCGCCTGCTGCTGCTCGACGAGCACACCGCGGCCCTCGACCCCAAGACGGCCTCTAAGGTGCTTAACCTGACCGAGGAGATCGTCGACGAGAACCACCTGACCACGCTCATGGTCACGCACAACATGAACGACGCCATCCGTCTGGGCAACCGTCTGATCATGATGCACGAAGGCCACGTGATCTACGACGTGGCGGGCGATGAGAAGAAGTCGCTCACCGTAGCCGACCTGCTGCAGAAGTTCGAGGAGGTCTCGGGAGGCGAGCTCGCCAACGACCGCATGCTGCTGAGCTAAAACCTGCCAAAAAGGGACAGGTTTATTTTGGTGGGTTTTATCTGCGCAAACGTCAAAACCGCCGCAAAGGGACAGACGCCCTTGCGGCGGTTTTCGCATATTATGTCGATAATCCGATATTCAACCAGACATTCTGGCTAAGGACTAAGGAAACTGCCATGAAAAGACTCCCCCGCTTTGCGTTGGCCGCCGCGTTGTTTGCCGGCGCGCTCGCAGGCATCCCAAGCCTCGCTTTCGCGGGAAACCTGCCCGCCGCTATTGACGGCTCCGTGGCCGTCATGCACACCAACGATATCCACGGCAGCTACAAGTACAGCTACAACGCAAGCAAGGGCACCGGCACTGTGGGCTTTGACGGACTGGCGGTTCTCTATAGCGCCCAAAGCAGCGTCCCCGATCTTTTGCTCGATGCGGGCGACACCTTCCACGGACAGTCCTTCGCCACCATGAGCGAGGGCAAGAGCATCGCCGAGCTCATGGACACCTTCTACGCCGACGGCTACGACGCAACCACGCCAGGCAACCACGACTGGAGCTACGGCGCGGACAAACTCCGCACCATGACCGGCTACAGCACCACCGGCACGCCCTTCGCCATGCTCTGCGCGAATGCAACGTCCTCGAACGGCGCATGGAGCTCGAGCATCACGAAGACGCTCGATCGCACCTGGGAGGATAGCGAGGATCACTCCACATTCGACTACAAAATCAAGGTCGGCGTCGTCGGAGCCATGGATGAGTCGCTAGGTTCCTCGCTGCGCGCGGACCTGGTCGCGGGCACCAGCTTCTCGAGTGCCGCGAACGCCATCAATGCCGAGGCAGAGCAGCTGCGCAAGGAGGGCTGCGATGTTGTTGTGTGTATCGCGCACACGCTCGACGCAAAGACCTTTGCCACGCGGCTCCGTGGCGTCGATGCCCTTATCGCAGGCCACGAGCACATCAACCTTAACGAGAAGGTGACGGGAGCCGACGGCAAGACGATCCACGTTGTCGAGGCAGGCAGCGCCTTTGCCGAGGTGGGGCTGCTTTCCATTCCGTACAAATACGACACGAATGGCACCGAGACG
>URDZ01000012.1:0-27281 GCA_900546725.1 uncultured Collinsella sp.
GCGTGCTGCCACGGCTTCATCGAGGAGCTGCCGCAGGGCTACGACACCGTGGTGGGCGAGGGCGGCAGCAGCCTGTCGGGCGGCCAGAAGCAGATGACCACGTTGGCCGGCACGCTGGCGATGCAGCCGCGCCTGCTGCTGCTTGACGAGCCCACAAACCACCTAGACGCTGAGTCGATCCTGTGGCTCGAGCACTTCCTTCACAACTACCAGGGCGCGGTGCTTGCCGTCACGCACGATCGCTACTTCCTGGATAACGTTGCCGAGTGGATCTGCGAGGTCGACCGCGGTCACCTTTATCCCTACAAGGGCAACTACTCCACGTATCTGGAGACCAAGGCCGCCCGTATCGAGGCGCAGGGCAACCGCGACGCCAAGCTCGCCAAGCGCATGGAGGCCGAGCTCGAGTGGGTACGCAGCTCGCCCAAGGCTCGCCAGGCAAAGAACAAGGCCCGTCTGGCTCGCTACGAGGAGATGGAGGCCGAGGCCCGCGCAAGCCAGAAGCTCGACTGGACCGATATCCGCATTCCCGTTGGACCGCGTTTGGGTAACAAGGTGCTCGAGGCCCATCACCTGCACAAGGAATTCGACGGTCGCGTGCTCATCGACGACCTTTCTTTCACCCTGCCGCGTAACGGCATCGTGGGCGTCATCGGCCCCAACGGTGTGGGCAAGACTACGCTCTTCAAGACCATCGTGGGCCTGGAGCCGCTGACTTCGGGCGAGCTCGAGGTGGGCGAGACCGTCAAGATCTCCTACGTCGACCAGAACCGTTCTGGCATCGACCCCGACAAGAACCTGTGGGAGGTCGTCTCGGATGGCCTGGACCACATGATGGTGGGCGAGACCGAGGTCCCCAGCCGCGCGTACGTGGCGAGCTTTGGCTTTAAGGGCCAGGACCAGCAGAAGCGCGCTGGCGTGCTCTCCGGTGGCGAGCGCAACCGCCTGAACCTGGCGCTCACGCTCAAGCAGGGCGGCAACCTGCTGCTGCTCGACGAGCCCACCAACGACTTGGACGTCGAGACCCTGTCCTCGCTCGAGGCCGCGCTGCTCGAGTTCCCGGGCTGCAGCGTGGTCATTAGCCACGACCGTATGTTCCTGGACCGTGTTGCCACGCACATTCTGGCGTGGGAGGGCACCGACGAGAACCCGGGCAACTGGTATTGGTTTGAGGGCAACTTCGAGGCCTATCAGGCCAACCGCATCGAGCGCCTGGGCGAGGATGCAGCCCAGCCGCATCGTATCCACCGTAAGCTGACGCGCGACTAGATCGTTACGCGGTTTTCCAAACCGCGTAACTGCTCGACGCTGCGCGGGTCGCAAGCACCCCATCTTGCCGTTCAAGCCGTCGCTCGCGTACCGAAGTACGCGTCGCTCCTCTTTCACGGCAACCTGGGGCACTTGCGGCCCGCTCGCTGTTGGTTACGCAACATCAACAAATAAAAACGGCTCAAATCCTGATTTGGATTTGAGCCGTTTGTCGTTACTGCTCGGGTTCTTCGACTTTATCGATGGTCCAGGTGGCTCCGAGACCGCCGGTGGTGTTGCGGCGGATGCGCACGGCAACCTCGTGGCGCTCGCCGGCCTGCGTGTAGCGCAGGGGGAAGATTGCGCGGTTTCGCGCGGCCTCGATGGTACCGCGCTCGCGGGCGATCCAGTAGTACTCGCCGACAATGCCGAGGGTGTCGGCTCCGTAGGGGAGATAGGTCGACAACTGGTGCAGAAGCGGGCCGGGGCAGAAGACTTCAGTTGCGAAATCGATGGGGAAGTCCTCGGGGATGGTCGGTGCTGCGGGTGCGGGGGTCGGTACCATCGCCGGTGCGAAGGCCTGCTCATTGACGGGCGTCACCTCGACGACGGGCACGGGTTCGGTGCCGAGCACTGATGCGGTGCCCACCTTTGGCATCGCCGCGGAATCTGCAGACTCGACGATAGCGGGTGCGTTTGCGGTCGCGGTGTCGAGCTCAACCTGCGTCGCGTTCTCGTTCTCGACGCTCGACTTTGCCTCGATGGGCGTGGATGCCATGGTGGTGATGCCGGCATTGGCGTTCTCGGGGTCGTAGACGACCGTGAGCGAGATGGCGGGCTGCGGCGTCTCGGGCTCCGGCGCCGACTCGGTAGTGTCTTGATCAGCGGACTCGTCGGGCTGATTGTCCTCGGCCTCGTTGCCAAAGACATCGCTGTTTTGGAACGCAGGCGTCTCGGGTTGGTCAACGGCTTCTTCGGTTGTCGACTTGGGCGCCTCGTTGAGCTCCACAGTGGCTTCCTGCTCGGATATGACTTCGGGATCGGTCGTGGCGGCGATATCGGTTTCGGCTTCTGTCGTTACCTCAATAGCGACTTCGATCTCTGTCTCGGGCTCGGGCTCCGGCACAGCTTCAACCACGGGTTTGGGTTCGGGACGCTTAACGTGCTTGGGGCGCACCGCCTTGGGCTCCTTCTCGCCACGCTTCTTCTTTTTGTAGGACTGCTTGGCGCCCTTGGTGGCCTTGGGCTTGTCCTCGCCCTTGGCAAGCGCTGCGTCCCATGCCTCGTTGGCGATGACGGTGGCGTACAGGCGGCCGCCCTTAAAGACAGTCAGTTTAATGCAGTCGTCGAGCTCCTCGAGCAGCTCGCGCGTGGACTCGAAGCCCAGTTCATAAGCGGTCATGTCGCCAGCGGCGAGCGCCTCCTCGACCTGCGTCATAAACGTTTGCTTGCCGCATCCAATCGCATCGCGCAGCAGGCGATACAGATAGATGTGGTTGCCCGGCGAAAGCGTGGGCCTAACTATTGTCTTGCTCATGGCAAATCTCCTCTTTACACATGTAAAGCATCTTACCATCGCATGGCGTTCGCCATGGCGGCGCCCAAGGCAAACGGGCGCGAACCGCTTTCGATTCGCGCCCGTTGTACAGGTCGGTTATCTATGAGAGGCAAATGTGCTTAGTTGCCCGATGCCGTGCCTTGACTCGAGTTGTCAGATGCCGTGCCGGACGCAGTTCCGCTCGAGCTGTTGGTGTTGCTACTGTCTGCTGCACCCGTTCCCGACGTGGTGTCGCTCGTCTGGTCGCCCGTGCTCGGCTGAGAGCCGTCAGTCGTTTGGCTTGAGTCGGTCGTGCCGGACGGCGTGCCACTGTTGGCCGTGGAGGAATCGGTGCCCTGCGATTGGTTTTGGGTGTTCGAGGACGAATCGGTAGAGGTAGAACTGTCTTGCGTGTCGTCCGCCTGTGCCTGCTGATCTTGCGACTGGGTGTCGCCATTTGCATCGCTCTCGGTCGTGCGCGACGACAGGATTGGCTCGGGACGCTCGCCCAGACCCTCACCGGCAGTGGTGATAAGGATGGCGCCGGCGCAGGCGATGACCGCGACGATGGCGATGGCGATCGAGAAGACGATGACCTTCTTTTGTGTCTGGCTGCGCTCTGCCGCCGCCTTGGCGCGCAGGCTGTTGGGGGCGACGCGCGCCGTGGTCGCGCGTCCCGCAACCTGGCGCATTTCCTGCGTGGTCGCGGCGCCACCTAGGTGCTCCTCGACATCGGGCTCAACGGGCTCGTAGGCGCCGGCAGGGTAGTCGACAGCGGCATGCGTGCCCTTGATTGCTTCGGCGCTGGCAGAGATAAAGTGGCGGTAGACCTGCGAGGACACAACGGTGATGACCGAGCTCACGGCGGCACCAATTACTGAACCAGCGATACCAATCTTGGAGGCAAGCGCGACGCTCGTGGCAGCAGCTGCGGCGCCGGCGATGATCTGGGGAATGGAAATGTCATCGAACAGGCCCTTTTTGGGCGCGATGGCCATGGTCTGTCCGATGGAATGGTTCTCGTGCACGCCGTTGTTGAGCGATGCCGGCGTCATGACGCGCGTGCGCGGCGCGTCGGTGTACTTGGTTGTCATACGGGGTCCTCCCGGTGTAAATCTGCTTCGTTTCGTGTAGCCATCAGGGTACCCACCAGATGTGAATCGTACGTGACATTTAACAGATACCATCAACTCATCAATTGCTCACCAAGTTGGTGGGATGCGGTTACACCCGGCGGTTGAACTACAATAGGACTTGCTAATTGTTGTGAATGGCGTCTACGCACGGGAGCATTCTTATGAATCTTCACCTTTCTCAGTCTGATGGCTTTTTGCGTGTGGCGGCGGCGTCGCCGCGGAGTCGCGTGGCCGATGTCGAGGGCAATGCCGAGGTTGCGCTGGCGGCTGTTCGCGAGGCTACCGAGCGCGGCGTTCGCGCGCTGGTGCTGCCCGAGCTTAACTTGTGCGGCTATACCGCGGCCGACCTGTTCCATAACCGCACGCTGCTGCATGCCTGCGAAGCAGCACTGGTGCACATACTCGATGAAACCCGTGAGCTGCCGATCGTCTTTACCGTTGGCTTGCCCGTTGCGGTGGCTGAAAACATCTACAACTGCGCGGCCGTGTGCTGTGCGGGCGAGCTTTTGGGCCTCACGGCCAAGAAGTATCTGCCCAACTATGGCGAGTTCTATGAGCGCCGTTGGTTTGCTCCGGCGCCTGCGGATCCCGTGTGGGTTGAATTTGCCGGTCAGGGTCCGGTCCCGCTGGGTTCAGGGCTTGTCTACCGTTGCTGTGACGAGGGCGCCGAGGACCTGGTGTTGGGCGTTGAGGTCTGTGAGGACCTGTGGGTGCCGGCGCCCCCTTCGACCGAGATGGCGCTTGACGGTGCGACGGTGATTCTCAACCCGTCGGCCTCGGACGAGATTATCGGTAAGGCAGATTACCGCCGCAGCCTTATCTCCAATCAGAGTGCGCGCCTGTACTGCGTCTATGCCTACGCGGACGCGAGCGAGGGCGAGTCCACGACCGACATGGTCTTTGCAGGCGAGAACCTCGTCTACGAAAACGGTTCGAAGCTCGCCGCGACCAAACTGCTTACCTGCGATATGGCCGTCGCCGATGTCGATCTTGATCGTCTGGTTGCCGAGCGCCGTCGCTCGACGACGTGGACGCGCGCGGACGATGCGCCGGAGGCCACGACCGTTGAGTTTTCGTTTGAGGGCGTGCTGGCCGAAGAACCTGTCCTGCGCGATGCCTGCGATATCGACCGCGTTTTCCCGCGCGCGCCCTTTGTGCCGGCCGACCACGGCGACTTGGCCGAGCGCTGCGAGACGATCCTCGATCTGCAGACTGCGGGCCTCAAGACCCGCCTTGCCCACACGGGTACCAAGGCTGCGGTTATCGGCCTTTCGGGCGGCTTGGACTCCACGCTAGCGCTGCTTGTGACCGTGCGTGCCTTCGATGCACTGGGGCTGCCGCGCACTGGTATCACAGCCGTGTCCATGCCCGGCTTCGGCACGACGCATCGCACCAAGTCGAATGCCGAGTCGCTCGCTCGCGACCTGGGTGTGAGCTTCCGCGAGGTTTCGATCCATGCGGCTGTGGAGCAGCACTTCAAGGACATTGAGCATGATCCGGCCGTGCAGGACGTGACCTACGAGAACAGCCAGGCGCGCGAGCGTACGCAGATTCTGATGGATCTGGCCAACCAGGCTGGCGGTTTTGTCATTGGCACGGGCGACCTGTCGGAGCTGGCGCTCGGCTGGGCTACCTATAACGGCGACCACATGAGCATGTACGCCGTCAACGCGAGCGTGCCCAAGACGCTTGTGCGCCATCTGGTACGCTATGCCGCCGATGTCTTTGGCGGGCGCATTGCCGAGGTCTTGCTCGATATCCTCGATACGCCGGTGTCCCCCGAGCTTCTGCCGCCCACGGGCGACGGCGAGATTGCGCAGAAGACCGAGGATTTGGTGGGCCCGTACGAGTTGCACGACTACTTCCTCTACTACCTGCTGCGTTTTGGCTTTGAGCCGGGCAAGATCTACCGCATGGCGCTCAAGAGCTTCGAGGGCGTCTACGACGCCAAGACCGTCTACACGTGGCTACGTACGTTCTACCGTCGCTTCTTTGCCCAGCAGTTTAAGCGCAGCTGCCTGCCCGATGGTCCCAAGGTGGGCTCGGTGACGCTCAGCCCGCGCGGCGATTGGCGTATGCCGAGTGACGCTAGCTCGCGTCTGTGGCTTGCGCAGATCGACGCGCTCAATCCAGTTGACTAAGGTTGGCTAAATTGAACCAATACGGGGGTTGCAAGCGTTACACTTTTGCAATCTGATGGCCCGTATCGCGCGGCGCTCTTGTCGGAGCGCCGCGTTTTTCATATCGAAAGGTGGCACCATGCAGGCATCGCAGCGTCTCGACCGCTTTGGCGCGGAGGTCTTCGCCTCGCTCAACAACAAGCTTCTCGCGCTGAAGGCTCAGGGCAAGACCATTTACAACATGAGCGTGGGCACGCCCGACTTTAAGCCGTACGACCATGTGGTCGAGGCGCTCACGCAGGCAGCCCAAGATCCCGAGATGTGGAAGTATGCCCTGCGCGACCTGCCCGAACTCAAGCAAGCCGTGTGCGATTACTATGAGCGCCGCTTTGGCGTTTCGGGCATTACGCCGTCTATGGTGCAGTCGTGCAACGGCACGCAGGAGGGCGTGGGCCATTTGGGCCTGGCCCTGCTCGATCCGGGTGACACCATTCTGGTTCCCGATCCGTGTTACCCGGTCTTTGAGGCGGGTGCCAAGATCGCCGATGCCAAGCTCGAGTACTATCCGTTGGTTGCCGAGCACAATTACCTGCCCTATGTGGCGGGCATCGATCCCGAGGTGGCCGATCGCGCCAAGTATATGGTCGTGTCGCTGCCCGCCAACCCGGTCGGCTCGGTGGGCACGCCCGAGGTCTACGAGGAGATTATCGCCTTTGCCCGCGAGCATGATCTGTTGATCGTGCATGACAATGCCTACTCCGATATCGTGTTCGACGGCGAGCCGGGTGGCAGCTTCCTGCAGTACCCTGGCGCGCTCGAGGTGGGCGTGGAGTTCTTCTCGCTCTCTAAGTCGTTTAACGTCACCGGCGCACGCATCGGCTTTTTGGTCGGTCGCGAGGATGTGGTCTCGGCCTTTGCCAAGCTGCGCGGCCAGATCGACTTTGGTATGTTCTTCCCGATTCAGAAGGCTGCCATCGCCTGCCTGAACGGTCCGCGCGATGAGGTCGAGGCGCAGCGTCTGAAGTACCAGGAACGCCGCGATGCCCTGTGCGACGGTCTTGAGGGCCTGGGCTGGGAGCGTCCCAACGCGCATGGCTCTATGTTTGTGTGGGCCAAGCTTCCCGGTGGTCGCACCGATTCCTTGGCGTTTTGCGAGGAGCTTATGGAGAAGGCCGGCGTTGTGGTGACGCCGGGCGCGAGCTTTGGCCCTTCGGGCGAGGGGCACGTGCGTATGGCACTGGTCCTGCCGCCCGATCAGATCGCTTTGGCTGTCGAGGCCATTCGCGAGGCTGGCCTGTATTAGAAACCTATTTCGACCCGTCAATAGCTCGAAACCGATTTCGTGCAGTTATTTTACGAATTCTGCAAACAATTTCGGTAAACGGTCGATTTTTGGCTGCGAATAGGAGCATAATCAAAGTCCCGATTGGATGTATTGGGATTACGGCAAGCCGCTCGGGTCGTTCCCGGGCGGCTTGTTTGTGGAGAGAGATGGGAGTTTCTAATGGTTAACGAGAAGAAGGTCGCTATTGTCGGCTGCGGTTTCGTCGGTTCGTCTTCGGCGTTCGCACTGATGCAGAGTGGTCTGTTCTCCGAGATGGTCCTCATCGACGTGGACAAGAACCGTGCCGAGGGTGAGGCCCTGGATATCGCGCACGGCATGACGTTTGCCGAGCCGATGAAGATCTACGCCGGCGATTATTCCGATGTCGCCGACGCCGCCATGATCGTCGTCACCGCTGGCGCTGCCCAGAAGCCCGGTGAGACCCGCCTGGACCTGGTCAACAAGAACGTCAGCATCTTCAAGTCCATTATTCCCGAGATTAAGAAGTCCGGCTTCGACGGCATTCTGCTAATCGTCTCCAACCCGGTCGATGTTCTGACCTACGCCGCCATCAAGATGTCCGGCCTGCCCGAGGGCCACGTCATCGGTTCCGGCACCGTGCTCGACACCGGCCGCCTGCAGCAGATGCTTGGTGCCCACGTCGAGGTTGACCCGCGCGATGTCCAGGCCTATGTCATGGGCGAGCACGGTGACTCCGAGTTTGTCGCTTGGTCCAGCGCTCAGGTTGCCGGCGTTCCGCTGAACACCTTCTGTGAGCTTCACGGCCACCTGGAGCATGAGGCTGCCGAGAAGCGCATCGCCGAGGACGTCAAGAACTCCGCCTACACCATCATCGAGAAGAAGCACGCCACCTACTATGGCGTCGCCATGGCCGTCAAGCGCATCTGCACCGCCGTTATGCGCGATGAGCAGACCGTTCTGCCCGTCTCTTCGCTCATGGTGGGCGAGTATGGCCTGTCCGATCTTGCCATCTCCATGCCGACCGTCGTTGGCCGCGACGGCGTTGTCTGCCGCGTCCCCGTGCCGCTGAACGAAGACGAGCAGCATGAGCTCACCGTCTCCGCCAAGGCCCTCAAGGACATTATCGACAGCGTCGACTTCTCCTGCTAAATCAAGCTCGCTAGAGCGAAAAGCTACAATGAAGGCGTCCGGGTCCACACGGCCCGGGCGCCTTTTTGGTGCAAAGTAACCTGACCCCAATGCACCATAGTTGATGGGAGGGCCATGTCGGATTCGCCTAATTTTTTGACCTATGCCCAGACGGCGTTTGATCCGTTTGAGGAACGGCCGTTCTGCGCGGTGGATAGCCTGGTCTTTGCGTGGTTGTCCTATTTGCGTTTGCCGGGTGATATGGCGGAGCTGACGAACTGGCAGGGCCTAGACGTACGAGAGCTGCTGCGTGCCGAGTGCTACCGGGACATGATTGACGACTTGTGGGACCCAGAGGGGAGCAGGGCCTTGCTGGAGGCCGTGGCAGCAAGCCCTCGCTACCGTGGCGTGCACGTTTGCGGCTATCATGCCGTGAGGGATGTGGTGGCGACAGAGCAGTTTGCAGCCATGGCGTTCCGGTTTCCGGCGGGGTTTAGTTATCTTTCCTTCCGGGGGACCGACAGCACGATTGTGGGCTGGAAAGAGGATTTTAACATGGCGTTCCGGTGTCCTGTGTCGGCTCAGGAATCCGCGGCGCGTTATGTGGACGAGGCGGCGGATGCGATTGACGGGCCGCTTTTGTGCGGAGGTCATTCCAAGGGTGGAAACCTTGCGGTGTACGGTGCGGCGATGTGCTCCGATGTCGCCCGTGCGCGAATCGAACGGGCGTATTCCCATGATGGTCCGGGTTTCGTCGAGGAGTTTCTGAACGGCAACGCCTTTGCCGATCTTTCCGACCGAATCGACAAGACGCTACCTCGGTCGTCGATCTTTGGCATGATGTTCGAGACGCAGGAGGACTATGCCATCGTTGAGAGCACCGAGTTCAGTCTGCTGCAGCACAATCCCTTTAGCTGGGTGGTTGATGGTCGCGACTTCGTGTACTGTGAGCGCCTGTCCGCCGGCGCTCGTTACGTTGATGGTTCCATTCGCGAGATGCTGCTCGCAGTGTCGCCTAGCGAGCGCGAGCGTATTGTAGACGCGTTGTTCTCCGTGTTTGAGGCTACGGGTGCTGAGCGGTTTGCGGATATCGCTGGGAATCTGCGCGAGAGCCTGCCCGTGATGCTCCAGGCTGCGCAAGGCTTTGACAAGGATACGCGACGCTTTGTCTCGCAGACTATCGTTGCGATTCTTAAGTGTGCGCTTCTGCCCAAACGTCCCCAGATCGACATGCCCGCTGCCGGCAAGAGCTTGGCAGAACAGCTCGAGGCTTGGCAGTCCGAGCTCCTGCGCTAACCATTGGTGCAGAGCAACCTGTCCCCGATGCACCAATCTTCGATATGCTTGGGGCGGGCTCGACCGCTATACTGATTCGTGCCGAAATCGATCTAGAACGGAATGCCGTATATGAAAATCAATCACGCGATTCTGCATATCCTAGACTTTGACTCTGCCGTCAACGTCATGAGCCAGCGCGAGCTCGATATCGAGAGCCGTACCGTGCGCAACTTCGTGACCACGCATCTGCGCCGCGCACGTACCTCGGCCGACAACAAGCGTGCCACGTTTGCCGAGAACTCAGCATTCGGCGGCGAGCTCAAGGGCTATTTCTTTGGCGAGCGCGAGTTCGTGGACCTGTCGCAGCAGATTGCGGAGTTTATCTCCTCCGAGCTCACCAAGGCTGAGAAAGCTGAGTCCACCGACGTGCTCGTGGCTGATTTTGACGACGATGAGGATGCCCGCTGGTTTGCCGTGATGCTGCTGGGCTCCAAGCAGGCTTTTATGCACGAAGTGGGCCGCGAGGAGGGGGAGGTGCGCAACGACATCGCGCGCCACTACGCCATTCTGCCGAACCCCTCGCAAAAGGTGCCGAGCTATGCCATCGTGCGCGCGAGCACCATGGAGATCGGCTATGTGGACAAGAAACGCAAGATTGCCGGCGAGGACCGTATGCTTATCCCCGATGGCCTGCTGCAGTGCGACACGGGCGTATCGGGCAAGGAGGTCATCGACACCGTGACGCGTGTGGTCGAGGAAGTCGCCGAGGAGCACGGTGCCAACACGGCTGTAGCGCTCGCTAAGGTTAAGGCTGCCGTTGCCGAGAAGGTTGAGGATGACGAGGAGCTGCCGCCTTGGGATATCGTCGATGAGGTCTTTGAGGACGAGCCGGTCATCAAGGAGAGCGTGCGCGCGGCACTGACCGAAGAGAAGGTGCCCGAGCGCGTTCCCGTGGAGCGCAAGCAGGTCGAACGCGCGGCCGTGCGCAATCACAAGATCCGTACTGACACGGGTATCGAGATCAGCTTCCCGGCCGAGATGGGTTCGAACTCCGAGTACATTGAGTTCGTCAACGAGCCCAACGGCCTCATCTCCATCGAGCTCAAAAACATCGGCAGCATCGAGAATCGATAAGTTGTGTTACGCCTGCAGCGGGAAAGCAAAGGCCGGAGCCCTGGATGGGGTTTCGGCCTTTGTTGCTTGGGGCTGAATTACGTTGCAGGTTGAGCGTGCGTCAGCGAAAACGACCCAGAGCGAGCAAGGTGACGTGAAAGAGGAGGGCATTGACCTTCTGGTCATGCCCGACAATTGAACGTCAGATTGCCGCTCTGGGTCGTTTGCAGCGTCGACTAGTTACGCGGTTTGGTAAAACCGCGTAACCCTAGAGCTGGCGCAGGCCCTCTTCGAGGCCGGTCTTGCTGTCGGTCTTCTCGTCGCGCATCTTGATGACGCGGGCGGGGACACCGGCCACGACGGCGCCGGCGGGGACGTCCTCGACGCACACGGCGCCGGCGGCAACTACAGCACCCTTGCCCACGTGCACGCCCTCCAGGACCACAGCATTGGCGCCAATCATGACATCGTCCTCGATGATGACGGGCGTGGCGCTGGCGGGCTCCACAACGCCTGCCAGCACGGTGCCGGCGCCGATGTGGCAGTTCTTGCCCACGGTGGCGCGGCCGCCCAGCACGGCGCCCATATCAATCATGGAGCCTTCGCCAATGACGGAGCCGATGTTGATGATGGCGCCCATCATGATGACGGCGCGATCGCCGATCTCGACGCGGTCACGGATGATCGCGCCCGGCTCGATGCGGGCGTTGATGCCCTTAAGGTCGAGCATGGGGACGGCGGAGTTGCGGCAGTCATTCTCGACGTCGTAGTAGTCGATGGAGTCGGCATTGGCATCGAGGATGGCCTTGAGCTCTTCCCAGTCGCCAAAGACGGTCTTGCCACGACGGCCGCCGTAGACATGCGCATCGCCCCAGGCAACCTTCATGCCCGGCTTCTCGCGCACGTACAGCTTGACGGGCGTCTTTTTGGGCGCGGTGGCGATGTAGTTGATAATCTCCTGTGCATCCATCTCGGCTGCGTTGCTCATTTGCTATCTCTCCTTTGGGTGGATTCGGTTGATACCTGGTTAGGCAAACATGACCTGGTCAAACGTATAGAAGCCGGGTTCGCGGGTGACGAGCTTCTGCGCGGCTGCCAGCGCGCCGTTGACAAAGATCTGACGGCTCGTGGCGCGGTGGGTGAGCGTGACCTCCTCGTCCTGGCCAAAGAAACTCACCTCGTGCACGCCGGCGACGGTGCCACCGCGCAGCGAGTGCATGCCGATTTCCTTGGGATCGCGAGCGCCGCACATGCCCTCGCGACCATAGACGGGGTGGTAGCCTGCCTCGGGCTCAGCTTCGACGACGGCGTCGAGCAACAGCTTGGCGGTGCCGCTGGGAGCGTCGACCTTTTGGTTGTGGTGCGTCTCGACGATCTCGCAGTCAAAGCCGGGCAGCTCGCGTGTGGCCTGTGCTGCCAGATGACGCAGGGCTGCGATGCCGATAGAGTAGTTGCCCGAGTGCATGACACGGGCATTCTGGCCCAGCTCGCGCAGGCGGTCCATCTGCTCGGGCGTATAGCCCGTGGTGCCCGAGACCAACGCCGCGCCCGCGCGCTCGACATAGGCGACGACGGCATCAAAGGTCGCGACGTTCGAGAAGTCAATAATGACGTCGGCTGCCGGAGCGTTCTCGAGCTCGGACAAGTCGAAGCCGATCTGGGCGACGATGTCGAAAACGGGTTGACCGGCGTCATCAACGATGCTCTCGGTGGTGGTGCGGATGAGCGAGCCCATGCGGCCCGTTCCCATAATGACGGTCTTAATCAAGCAGACCAGCTCCCTTCAGAGCATCGGTAAGTGCAGCGCGCGTGTCGTCTGCCATGGGGCACAGCGGCATGCGGTAGTTGGCTTCGATCATACCCATCTGGGCGAGTGCCTCTTTGACGGGGATGGGGTTGACCTCGCTAAAGAGGGCGTTGATGAGCGGCTGGCCGGCAATCTGGATGTCGCGGGCACGTGCCACGTCGCCGTCCAGGTAGGCGCGGCACATGTCGTGCACGAGCTGCGGCTGAACATCGGCCCACACGCTGATGGTGCCCGAGGCGCCCAAGCTCATGAGCGGTACGGTGAGCGCGTCCTCGCCCGAGTACATGCGGAAGTCGTCGGACAGCAGGTGCGCGATCTTTGCGGCGTAGGCAACGTTACCTGAGGCCTCCTTGATGCCCATGATGTTGGGGTGCGCGGCCAGGCGCTCTACGTTGCGCTCGCTGATGCCGCAGCCGCAGCGGCCGGGGATGTTGTACAGGATGCAGGGGATGTCCACGGCATCTGCTACGGTCTTAAAGTGCTGGTAGATACCCTCTTCGTTAGACTTGTTGTAGTAGGGGGTAATGAGCAGCAGGCCGTCGGCTCCCAAGCCCTGGTAGGTGAGCGACTTGGTGAGCATCGTCTGCGTGGAGTTGGAGCCCGAGCCGGCGATGACGGGGACGCGTCCTGCAGCATGCTTGACCACGGCGGCGACGACGGAGTTGTCCTCGTCATCGGTCATCGTGGCGCTCTCGCCGGTGGTGCCCAGGGTGAGGATGGCGTCGGTGCCGTTTTGCAGGTGGAAATCGATAAGGCGCTCGAGTGCATCAAAGTCGACGCTGCCGTCCTTTTTAAACGGTGTAACAAGGGCGACGATTGAGCCCTCGAGATTGCGGATGTCCATGTTCTTCTCCTTCGCGTCCGCGATCTGGATGCGTTTGTTCCATTGGGCGGCGACTGCCAGGCGCTCGTCTTGGGCCCGACGGCGGGCGCTTTCGGCGCGCGACTTGGCCAGCAGCTCTCGGCCGCTCGGCAGCACGTCGAGCGTGGCAAAGTAATCGCCCGGGCGCTCGGCGCGACGAATGAGATCTGCCGAGCCGTCGGGGCGCAGCAGCACCTCGGCGGAGCGCAGGCGGCCGTTGTAGTTGTAGCCCATGGAGTAGCCATGCGCGCCGGTATCGTGGATCACGAGCACATCACCCATGTCGATCTGCGGTAGCTCGCGGTCGATGGCGAACTTATCGTTGTTCTCGCACAAGTTGCCCGTGATGTCATACGTGTTCGTGACCGGTGCTGCGGTCTTGTCAGGGCCAGCCGGCTGTCCCATTACCGTAATGTGGTGGTAGGCACCATACATAGCGGGACGAATGAGGTCGACGGCGCTTGCATCGACGCCGATATAGTCCTTATAGATCTGCTTCTCGTGGATGGCCTTGGTGACCAGGCAGCCATAGGGGCCCATCATAAAGCGGCCCATCTCGGTGCAGATGGCCACATCGCCCATGCCGGAAGGAACCAGGATCTCGTCGTAGGCCGCGTGCACTCCCTCGCCGATGGCGTGAATGTCGTTGGCCTGCTGCTCGGGCAGATAGGGGATGCCGACGCCGCCGGACAGATTGATGAAGGCGACATGTGCGCCGGTCTCGCGCTCCAGGCGTACGGCAAGCTCAAAGAGGATGCGTGCGAGCTTGGGATAGTAGTCGTTAGTGACGGTATTACTGGCAAGGAAGGCATGGATGCCAAAATTCTCGGCGCCCTTGGCCTTGAGCATGCGGAAAGCCTCAAAGAGCTGCTCGGTGGTCATGCCGTACTTGGAGTCGCCGGGGTTGTCCATAATGCCGTTGGAGAGCTGGAACAGGCCGCCCGGATTAAAACGGCAGCTGACCGTCTTGGGAATGGGTCCCGCAACGCGCTCAAAGAACTCGATATGGCTGATGTCGTCAAAGTTGACGATGGCGCCCAGCTTGTCGGCGAGCTCAAAGTCCGCCGCCGGCGTGTCGTTGGACGAGAACATGATGTCGTGGCCGGTGATACCCAGTGAGCGGGCAATCATGAGCTCGGTATAGCTCGAGCAATCGCAGCCGCAGCCGTATTCGTTGAGAATGGAGATGAGCGCCGGGTTGGGATTGGCCTTGACGGCAAAGTATTCCTTAAAGCCCGGGTTCCATGCAAAGGCATCGCGCACCTCTTGCATGTTGCGGCGGATGTCCGCCTCGTCGTATAGATGAAACGGCGTGGGGAACTGCTCGACGATATGCTCGAGCGTTTCCTTGTCCACAAACGGCTGTTTGGCCGCATATGCCTCGTTGGGGGTCAATGTCATGTCCCGTAAACCTCGCTATCCAGACGGCGCCATCGGCGCATCGAATCCGCATAGCGTGGACCCCATGTCCGGATAGCGCTCCCGCATTGCTGCAGACAGTCCTGCGGGTGTTTCCCGCAGGCCCACCAGGTCGTTCGTGCCCGAAAAGCCCAGTTCGGCGGGTTTCGCCTCCCCACGGGGTCAAAGCCTGCCGGCTCGCCCGCGGTTCTTCGTGCCCGCGCCTCTATCAAGTGGTAACGACCCTACCACGTTGCACTTTACCAAACAAGAGTATTCGTATATAACGTTTAAAAAATGCAGGGATATGCTAGAAACAAGGGCGTCACAATTCTGCATCACAATATTGTGTGAATGGATATGCCCCATGAAAGGATCCTTTATGACCGAGCTCCAAGAACTCCGTCGCTATCGCCGCGATCTCCATCGCATTCCGGAGCTCGATTTCGATCTTCCGCAAACCATTGCCTATATCGAGGGCGTGCTGGCACCGCTCACCTGCGAAGTGACCCATCCGTGCCCCAGCTGCGTCTGTGCTTTCTTCGACGCCGGCGTTGATGCCGCGCATGCCACGGCGATTCGCGCCGATATGGATGCGCTGCCCATCGCGGAAGCGACGGGAGCGGCCTTTGCCTCAACCCATCCCGGCAAGATGCACGCTTGCGGACATGACGGACACATGGCCATGGCGCTTGCCGCCGCGACGTATGTCGACCGTACGATTCGCGAGCATCCGGGCGCCATTAGGCGCAATGTTCTCTTTGTGTTCCAGCCGGCCGAGGAAACGACCGGTGGTGCCAATACGGTATGCGAGAGCGGTGTGTTCGAGCGCTATGGGGCCGACCGCATTTTTGGCTTCCATGTGTGGCCCGATCTGCCCGCCGGCACGTTGGCGAGCTGCCCCGGTCCGCTGCTGGCGCGTTCGAGCGAGACGCATGTGCACATTCACGGGACGAGCATCCATATCGCCAAGACCTACGGCGTTCCCGTTGGCGAATCGCACGATGCGGCGCTGGCGGCTGCCAAGTTCTTGGTTGCCGAGCGCGAACTGATGGATGAGCTGGGTGCCGACGAGCCCTGCATTGGTAAGTTCGGCTTGCTGCAGGCCGGTACCGTCTGCAATGCGGTGGCAGGGGAGGCCCATGTTGCCGGCAGCCTGCGTGTGTTTACGGACGACATGTTCGACCGTGCGCGCGAGGGCGTACGCCGTGTACTCGACGAGGCGTGCACCGCAACGGGCTGCACGTATGATCTCGACTTTGCCGAGGGTTATCCACCGGTCGATAACGACCCCGAGCTGTTTGCCTGCATTGCGCCTGCCTTGTCCGAGCTGCAACTTGTGGACGAGCCGCTGCTAATCGCCGAGGATTTCGCGTTCTATCAGCGCCATCTGCCGGGCGTGTTCTTCTTGCTAGGCACGGGCGTGCCAGAGGACCAAGACAACCCGAGTGATTCGGATGGCTGCCCCGCCTATGCAACAAGCGCTTTGCATACCGATAGCATGCTCTTCGACGAGGAAATCCTACTCAAAGGTCTCGATGTCTACAAACGATTACTTTCGCTTGACTAAGGCGTGAAGGACTATTTGTTCTAGAAAACACGAACAAACGTACGATATAATAGAGATGTAAGTCTATAGAAACGTTTGACGTTACTAACGTAAGGCGATACTATGATTGCATCGTATAAAGATGAGGATACCGAACGCTTTGCCATGGGTGTGCGGGTCAGGAGGTTCGTGCCCTTTGAGCGTGTTGCGTTGAGGAAGATTCGCCAACTGCAGGTTTGTGCTTCGCTTGATGATCTTCGCGTTCCACCGGGCAACCGCCTGGAAGCTTTGAAGGGCGATCGTGCCGGTCAATATAGCATCCGTGTTAACGAGCGCTATCGGGTCTGTTTTGAGTGGAGACAGGAGATGGCTTGGAATGTCGAAATCGTCGATTATCACAAGTGATGAGACTTCGGCCGATTTGCTGTCGCCGGTGACTCCTGGTGAGCTTCTCAAAGAGGAGTTTCTTGTTCCCATGGGCATTTCTCAATATCGCCTTGCGAAAGAGACTGGGATTCCGGCTCAGCGTATCGGGCAGATTGTCTTGGGAAAACGTCGCGTGACGGCCGACACCGACCTCCGTCTTTGCCGTTATTTTGGCCTGACGGATGGTTATTGGCTGCGCGCTCAGGTGGCGTTTGACCTTGAGGCCGAGAAAAGGCGGATCGAACCGGAGCTGAATAAGATCGTTCCTGTCCAGCAGGCCGCTGCGTTGTAGTGCTCAAAGATATTGAGGTTGGAGTGACGATGGAACGACGCCGACAGTCTGCCGTTTATAGTCCCGGTGGGTGTGGATGCGGCTTGTTGTTGCTTCCGGTTATTGCTGTGAGCATTGGCGTGATGTTTGCGCTTGCTGGGTCGGCAGCAGCGGCACTCGTGTTGCTGATTGTGGCTATTGGCGTGACGATTTGGCTCTGCCGCAATCGCGAGCGACGCCGTGCCGGCGGTAAAACCAATGTCGGCTGGGTTGTATTCCTGGTCATTGCGTACCCGCTGAGTGTCAGCTACCTGGTGTTCTTTGTCCTGTTGATGGTCAGTGCCTTTACCGGGGAATCCGTCACGGTGGGTTGATGCGCTGCCGGCAGACGGTCGCGCAAAGTGCGTTTGCTCGGCGTTTGGATAACTGCATTGGCCGTCTACCGCAACCTTAGCTCTCAGCTAATGAATTCAAGTTTAATCCTTCCTACGATGTGCTGTGTGCCGGCGCGGTAGCCGGATCGTAGGAAGGATGCATAATGAAAAAGCTCGAAAACGAAGTGCTGCTGAGCCGTCGCGCTGCACTTGGCGCATTCGCCACCGTCGCCATGGGGACTGTCGGTCTTCTTGCCGGTTGTGGTAGCGATAAGGCGACCGTCACCGAGGACGCTGGCGATGGCGACAAGAAGGAAGAGGCGAAGAAGGAAGAGCAGTCTACGACTGACCTGGCGGTTGGTGCGACGGTGACCACGGCTGCCGGTCTTTCCGTCGTTGTCGATTCCGTCCAGCCCGGCCTCACAAATTATGACGGTTCGACCATGACGGGCATTCACGTCACGTACGTCAACAATGGCGATGAGGGCGCAGATTACAACATCTACGACTGGAAGGGCGAGGACGCCAACGGCGCTCAGCAGAATCAGGGTTACTACAGCGAGGGCTCCGATGAGCTGCAGTCTGGTACTCTTGCCGCTGGTGGCTCTGTGGCGGGCAATATCTACTTTGATGGCGATATCAAGAAGGCACTGTATTTTGCCAACATGTTTGATAAGTCTGCCACTGCAAGCTGGGTGTTGGCCTAGCATGTCGCTACCGTTGCGCCGTATGGGAGGTGAAGTCGTATGCCCGATAAAAAGCTGACCGAGGAGTTACTCAATGAACTTCTCGACGCGCCAAACATCGATGGCTGTATCAGGGAGCACGACTTTGCCGCCCCGTCGCTTTCGGACTACCTGAAGCAGCTACTGCAGGAAAAGGGCTTGGAGCGCTCGCGCGTGGTCCGTATGGCCGATCTCAATGAGACCTTTGGCTATCAGATCTTTACCGGTGCGCGTCATCCGAGCCGCAATAAGGTGCTGCAGATTGCCTTTGCGATGGCGCTGACGCTCAAAGAGGCCAACCGTGCGCTAACGGCTGCCGGGGTAAGCGTCCTTAACTGCGAGGACCGCCGCGATGCGATTATCATCTTTTGCATCGATCGCGGGTGCAGCCTCCAAAAGGTCAACGAGGAGCTGTATCGCTTTGGCGAGGAGACGGTGAGTTAGCGGTTGATATCTGAGCTGGCGGAGCTGCCGAACAACGACGCAAACGAACGGGGTGCGGATGCCATGGGGTGTCTGCGCCCTGCGCTATGATGGAGGCTATGGATACTCAGACCCCAACATATTCCGATGACGAACTGACCGCAGCGCTTGTCGAGCACCTGGCGTCGCTCGATCGCGACGACAGCTATCGCGTGGAGCGTGTACTTAAGCGCTCGTCCGTTGAAACAACCGAGCTCGTGTACTTTGAAGGAACCGGCGGTGGTTCGCTCGGCCCCTTTGTCCGTAAACGCATCGATGCTTCGGCTCAAATCGGCGGGGCATACGAGCGTCTGTTTGCCGCTCAGCGGGCAGGCAGGCGTTTTGAGCACCTGCCCAGAATCGTCGATTGTCGTCGTGTGGGCGACGAGCTCAACGTGGTTATGGAATACATCGAAGGGGAGACGCTTGGGGCACTGGTGGACCGTCTGGGAGCCACCCCCGATTATGCGCGTGAATTGTATCCTGCCCTATGCGATGCCGTGGGTGAGCTCCATGCCGGTTTTGCAATGGCGGGGGAGACGTCGGCGCCGGAGATCCATCGCGACCTCAAGCCGTCGAATATCATCGTGACAGGTGCCAACTATACGCCTAATGACGGCCTGACATTTTCATCGCTGGTGATTATCGACTTGGGGATCGCGCGCGTATGGCGCGATGGCGCCGATGTCGATACCGTCAAGTTTGGCACGCGACCCTATGCGCCGCCCGAGCAGTATGGGTTTGGGCAGACGAGTGTGCGCAGCGACGTCTACGCACTTGGGGCCCTGTTGTTCTTCTGCTTGACGGGAGTCGACCCTAAACCAGGGCTCGACATGCGTGAGCAATGCGAGGCGCGCAGCATTTCCACTCCACTTGCCGATGCCGTTTGCATGTCGATGGCGCTCGACCCGGCCAAGCGTTTTGCGAGTGCGGAAGCGTTGGGACGGGCGACGCGCGCGGCATACGATCTGAGTCGCCCCGTGCGGCCTTCTGCGCCTGCGCCTGTCCGTACTCCGGCCTCGGAGACAGTGTTGGCGTCCCAAGGGCTCCAGAAACCCGCAGGGCTTCCTGGCCCTGCCGCCTCCGCTGCATGCGGTCTGCTCTCTCGCGTTCCGGAGTCTCTGGGGCGCATTTGGAATACGCTCGTCTGCTTCTCGCTGCTTGTGTTCTTTGCCGGTAGCCACTTTGCCGTCTTTCACCCCACGGGAGCAAACCAAAGCTACCCGACGTGGCTTCTCATAATCGAGTATTTTTTCTTTGTCGATGGCCTTATGGTGCTTGTGCATTTTGCGCTGCTCGATAAGCGCCGTCTTCGTCGGCGATTCGCATTGCTCGACAGCTATCGCGGCAAGAAGCTCGCGAAGCTCTTGCTCAAGGCATTGGGTGTGCTGCTCCTATGCATGATCGTCATAGTCGCGGTTGCCAATGCGACCGGCGTCGTCGATACCTCCGCTACCTAAAAGAAAAGGGCCCCAACGGGGCCCTTTGCAGTTGCACTTAGATGCGGTTCATTTGAGCGGCGACTTTGTTGTACCAGTCCTGCCACGTGGGCGGGCAGTACTTTTTGGCCGCAGCCGGGGTAAGGGTGGAGCCGTAGTTGGCGCCCAGATAGGCAACGTGAGCGGAGATGCCCTCGCTCCAGCTGCCAAAGCTGCGCCAACCGCCGCCACGTGCACTCCAGCCCCAGGCGTTGTAAGAATTGGCGCAATAAGCACCCTTGGTGCTCTCGATGCAGGCGATGGCGGGGGACCAACGGGGGTCGACACCGGTATTCCAAGCGGCGACGGCAAAGTTGTAGCCCTGGCCTGCCATGGGGGAGCCGGCGAGATAATTGTCGATGCGGCTCGTCCACTCATTAATGAACGAATCGTAATCGGAACTACCGGCATTGGAGTTGTTCACCGTGGTGTCGATGGTGGTGTTGGTGTTGGTGGCCTGGCTGCTGGAATTGCTGCCGCTTACGCCCTCGCCCGAGAGCTTCTCGGCGGCAGCGGCCTTATCGGCCTCAAGCTTGGCAAGCTCGGCGGCATTTTCCTGCTCGGCTTTTGCCTGTGCCTCGCTGCGGAGCTGCTGGGCCTGCGCCAGCGCATCCTCGGCGTTTTTCTGCTCCGCTTCAAGCTGAGACTTGGCCTGCTGGAGCTCAGCCTTGTTCTGCTCGAGTTCGGTTTGCATGTTATTGAGCTCTTCGATCTCGTCGACGCTCGAGCTCGTGATCTGGTTGGTGTATTTGCAGGTTGTGATGAACTCACCCAGGCTCTGCGCGTTGACCAGGAAGCTCACGATGGGATTGGTGCCCTTCTGATACTTGTACAGATCGCGCATGGCGGAGCTTGCCTTGGCCTGCTGCTCGGGAAGCTTAGCCTCGATTTCCTCGATGCTTGCCTCATTGGAGTCAATCTGCTTTTGCAGGTCATCGAGTTTGGTGCGGGCGTCGTTGTAGGCGCTCGTGGCGGCTTCGATCTTCTGCTGGGCTGCGGAAAGCTGGTCCTGCGTTGCCTGCGAGGCGGCATACGCCGCAACGGGGGAGAGCATCGGCGTGGCCGTCAGCGCAACGGCGAGCGCGGCGCTCGTGATGATACGAGCCGGCTTCGACGCAATGAGCGCTGCGGTGCGATGATTCGAATGCTGCATCCAGTCCCTCTGCAATCAATCGTAGGTTATGGTTCGAACGGTATTCTACTACTGCTTTCGACCTCAACTTGAACCTTAAAGGTCCCAAAGGGTCAAGTTGAACTTGAGGCTTTGGCTTTGACCTGCAGTTATGATGAATTGTTGAGAAACCATAGAGTTCAACTTTAACGTTACGGCACCCTATTGCAACGGGATTCTTGGCTGTAAAAGCTACTTCAACGTGGGATTTTGCAACTACAGGGTTCCTTCGCGACGAGCCTGCTCCACCTCTTTGAGTGCGTCGGCGGGAGTGAAGGAACAGGTGCCATCGCCGAGCTTGACCACCTGTATGTCGTCGCCGGTATGGGCTTCTCCGCCTTGTAGCACCACGCCGAAAATGCCCTCGTGGGGAAAGATACAGTCGCCGGCGAGATAGTAGATGGCACAGCGGGTGTGGCAGACCTTGCCGATCTGACTGATTTCGACCAGGATATCGTTGCCAATCTTGAGCTGCGTTCCCAGGGGGAGCGAGAGCAGGTTGATGCCCTGGGTTGTGAAGTTCTCGCCAAAGTCGCCCTTGTGCACATCGAGCCCGCGCGCCTGCGCCGTCTGGATAGACTCTGCAGCTAAAAAGGAAACCTGGCGGTGCCAATGCCCGGCGTGCGCATCGGAGGCGAGGCCAAATTGCTCTATAACGGTGTCGTGCCCGTCAGCGACGGGTGACTTACGCGTGCCTTTGTGCTCCGACGTGTTGATCGAGACGATGCGGGCAGGCCCGTTGTAAGCATCGTTTGCCGTGCGTAGGGGAACGGCCGTCTGGGCACGATCTGCAAGTTCGCGCTTGGCGGCGTCAATGATGGGGTTGTTGATCGGATGAGCCTGGGGCACGGTGCACCTTTCGACGGGGCGGGCTACATGTTGAATCCTACAACAATGGTAGGTTCATTGCCCATTGTCATACAACGGTGAGCGCCGTCTTCGTGCTGGCCTTCGTGCTGGACGATTACGTCGATTGCCATAGATACGGTGGAGCTTTGGGCGCCGGCGGCTTGGCACGCTAGAATAAATCAGTTGCGCAAAGACCGCCCGTTGTGTGGGCAGTTCATGATAGGAAGTTTCCATGGCATTGCAGTTTACAGAGCGCGAGTTCATCCCCGTGCTGCTCGGTGGCGACATCAACGCCTACTCGGTGGCGCGCGCCTTCTACGAGGAGTACCAGGTCAAGAGTCTGGTCTTTGGCAAGTACCAGACGGGCCCTGCGTACCGCAGCCAGATTATCGACTACACGCCCAACGTGGATATCGATACCATGCCCGTGATGCTCAAAACCGTCAACGGCATTGCCCAAGCGCATGCCGACAAGACGATTGTCCTTGTGGGCTGTGGCGATAACTATGTTGCCCTCGTGGCTCAGGCCAAGGATGCCCATGAGTTGGCGGATAACATCGTCGCGCCTTACGCTCCCTATAGCATGCTTGAACAGTGTCAGAAGAAGGAGATCTTCTACGAGCTGTGCGAGAAGCATGGCGTGCCCTATCCGCACACGTTTACCTTTACCAAGGCGATGCTCAATGCCCAGGGTGAGGCGCCTGCCGAAGTGCTCGACCAGATCGATTTTCCTTACCCGATGATTCTGAAGCCTTCTGACGGCATCATGTGGTGGCAGCACGAGTTCGAGGGCCAGAAGAAGGCCTATGATATTGCCGACCGCGCCGAGCTGGAACAGGTTATTCGCGATTCGTATGCCAGCGGCTACACCGACGATCTGATCTTGCAGGATCGCGTGCCCGGCAACGACGAGTACATGCGCGTGCTCACCAGCTATTCCGACCGCAACGGCAAGGTGCGCATGATGTGCCTGGGCCATGTGCTGCTCGAGGAGCATCAGCCCCACGGTGTCGGCAACCATGCCTGTATCATTACCGAGCCCAACGACGAGCTCATGGGCGGCGTGCGCAAGCTGCTCGAGGACCTTCACTTTGTGGGCTATTCCAACTTTGACGTTAAGTACGACGAGCGCGACGGCTCGTTTAAGTTCTTCGATTTCAACACGCGCCAGGGCCGCAGCAACTACTACGTTACCAACAGCGGCTTTAACGTTGCCAAGTATGTGGTGGACGAGTATGTGTTCAACCGTCCGTTTGAGCCGGAGTTTGTGACGGCTCAGGACGAGGCCCTGTGGATGGTCGTCCCCATGGGCGTCGTCGACAAGTACGTCAAGGATCCCGAGCTGCGCGCTAAGGTGCATCGCCTGGACAAGGAAGGCAAGGGCGCCGACCCTTCGTTTATGAAGGGCGACTTTGTCTTTAACCGCTGGCTGCGCATGTGGCACACCAAGCTGCGCCACTTTAAGCTGTTCAAGACGTATTACAAGTAGATGAGCGCGGCGCCCGTCCGGTTTGCATCGGGCGGGCGCGGGTATGATACGCGCAATTGCGCAAGCGTCACCAAGGAGGCGGCGATGGAAAAGCTGGGAGTTATCGGCGGCATGGGCGCCGAGGCCACGTCGTATTACTACGACCAAGTGGTGCGTCATACGGCTGCTGCCTGCGATCAGGAACATATCGACATGGTGGTGCTCTCCAAGTCGACCATGCCCGACCGCACGCTGGCCATTAAGACCGGCGAGCATGCCAAGCTGCTGGCGACCATGAAAGAGTGTGCCCGGGCACTCGAGTCGCTGGGCTGTGCGCACATTGCCATTCCCTGCAACACGTCGCACTACTTCTACGACCAGATCCAGTCGTTTACGAAGGTGCCGATTATCCACATGCCGCGTGAGTCGGTTCGTTATGCCCTTGCGGGTGCGGTGATGGGGGAGTGCGAGTTCGACCCCAACCTGAGTGTGCCGGCCGAGCCGGTGCATAAGATCGGCATCATGGGCACCGATGGCACCGTGGGCGCGGGCGTCTACGGCCGCGAATGTAAGGCTGCGGGTGTTGAGGTCGTCTATCCCAGCGAGAAACGTCAGAACGATGTGATGTCGCTTATCTACGATGATGTGAAGGCCGGACGTGAGCCCGATATGGATAAGTTCGACCGCGTGATGTGGGAGTTCGCCCGTAGCGGCTGCGACCGCGTCATTCTGGCCTGCACCGAGCTCTCGGTGCTGCAGAAGTACCGAGAGATGCCCGAGATCACCCTCGACGCCATGGATGTCCTGGTGCGCGAATCCATCATCCGTAGCGGTGCCCCCTACCGCCTCTAGCTTCCGACCTGTCAAAAAGGGACAGGTTAATTTTGGTAGGTTTTATCTGGTGAAACAGTAAGGCCTCGGCTCGTTTTGTGCGAGCCGAGGCCTTTTGCGTTGGGCGGTTGCTGTCAGTGGTGAACTAGAACAGGAAGCCGATGGCGACGAGCGCGATGCTGACGATGAGCACGGCGATGTCTAGGCCCTTGATGGGGTAGCGCTTGTACGAGCTGGCGCGCGTACGCAGATAGAAGCCGCGCTGTTCTGCCGCCAAGGCTGTGGCATCGGTCTTGCCCACGCTCGAGATGAGCAGCGGCACGCACAGTGGCAGCATGAGCTTAAGCTTCTTGATGGGGTTCTTGGTGTCGTACTCGACGCCGCGTGCGGTCTGCGCCTCCATGATGGCGTTCATCTCTTGACCAAACACCGGCACGAAGCGCAGCGCCGTGGTAAAAGTGAAAGCATAGCGATACGGCACGTGCAGCACCTCGACGCAGGCGTTGGCAAGGTCGTTGAGCTTGGTCACCATGAGCATGAGGATGAGTGGTAACGCCACACCCAGCAGGCGCAGGCAGGCCTTCGATCCTGTGATGAGGCCCGTGTCGGTGATAAAACCCCATACCACGTTGCCATCACGCATAAAGGCCAGCTGGAGCACCAGCATGATAAGCGCGAGCGGAATCAGCAACTTGAGCAGCGAGAACAGACGGTCGACGACGCCGGCATAGGCAGCCAGCGCAAGGGTGAGTGCCAAAAAGCCCAGTAGCGCCACGTAGGTGTCGGACAAGAAGATGCCGACGATGATGGCGGCAGCGAGGCCCAGTTTGACGACGGGATTCAGGCGATGCAGCAGCGTATCGCCCGGCATGTAGTCGATGATGTTAACCACGGTGGACCATCTCCTTGGTAATTCGAACGACATCGGTGACCTCGCTCACCTGCGCAAAAGCGGGCGAGACGGAAGATGCCAGACGGCGCGAGAGTTCAATAACCTGAGGAGGCTCCACGTAGGCACGCCGCATGAGATCGATGTTCGAGAATAGCTCGTGCGTGCGGCCGCGGTCGAGGATGCGACCGTCGGCCATTACCACAATGCGCTCGGCAAAGTCGGAGACGACTTCCATATCGTGGCAGACCATGATAACGGCGCAACCGCGCTCGGCCATGGTACGCACCGTTTCCATGACGGTCATGCACTCGCGGTAATCAAGGCCGCTCGTGGGCTCGTCGAGCACGACGATCTTGGGCTCAACCACTACGACGGAGGCAAGCGCCACCATTTGTCGCTGGCCGCGCGAGAGCGAGAAGGGCGCCTCGTCGGCCGGCAAGCCAAAGCGGTCGATGACGAGCTGGGCGCGACGCAGGGCTTCGGCGCGGTCGATGCCGGCAAGTTCTAGACCAAAGGCGACCTCGTCGAGCACGGTGTCTTTGCAGATTTGGCGGTCGGGGTTCTGGAAAAGCGTTGCCACTTCGCGTGCGATGCGGCTCGTGGGAACCGATGCCGTGTCCAAGCCCGTAACGCGTACGCTGCCCGATGCGGGCTTGAGCAAACCCGTGAGCAGTTTGGTGAGCGTGGTTTTGCCGGCTCCGTTTTGGCCGACAATGCCCACGAGCTCGCCGGGGTAGAGCGTCAAGTTGAGGTCGTGAACGGCGGCGCCTCCATGGGGGTAGGAAAATTCGACATGGTCAAAGGTGAGCACCGGCTCGGCGTCTTTCGCATGCGGGCGCAGCGATGGCGCGTGCGGGGAGCCTGCGGGCGCCCGGGTGTCGCTTGTCGCACGGTCGGGGTCGACGATTTCCGTGATTAGGCGTTCTGCCTCGTCGACATCCAGACAGGGCGTGCCGCTTACCAAGCCATCGGTCTCGAGGCTGTTGAAGATGCGCGTGACGCGCGGACAATCGACGCCGATGGTGCGAAGCTCGTCGGTGCGTGCGAAGACCTCGTGTGGCTCGCCCTGCAGCGCGATTTCGCCATGGTTGAGCACGAGCACGCGGTTGCAGTACTCCGAGAGCAGGGCGACCTTTTGCTCAACAACGACGATGGTGATTTCAAGTGCGCGGTTTGCCTCACGCAGCGTCTCGAAGACCAATGTGGAGCTGGCGGGGTCGAGTGCCGCGGTGGGCTCGTCGAGAACCAAGACGCGCGGACGCATGGCGAGGATGGCGGCGATGGCTACCTTTTGCTTCTGTCCGCCCGAGAGGGTGGCGATCTCGCGGTCGCGCAGGTCGCTGATGCCGACGGTCTCGAGCGTTTCGCTCACGCGCTGCTCGATCTGGTCGTGGGGAACGCCAAAGTTCTCGAGGCCAAAGAGCATCTCGTCCTCGACGACCGAGGCGACCATCTGCGTGTCGATATCCTGCAGCACGCTGCCGACGATCTGTGACACGTCGGTCAGCGAGACCTCGCAGGTGTCATGGCCGTCAACCATGACGGACCCAAAGAACGCGCCGGTGTAGTGGTGGGGCACGGCACCTGACAGGCAGGCGGCAAGCGTGGACTTGCCGGCGCCCGAGGGCCCGATGATGCCGATGAAATCTCCCTTGTTCACGCTGAGCGAGATGTGGCTGAGCGCCTGCTCGGTCTGCGTGCCATAGGAGAACGAGACATCGTCGACGTTGATGATCGTTTCCATGGATACCTTTCATAGTCATTGGGGACGTTCTTTAATGACTAGTCGTTTAAGAAGGGGGTGCGGACAATTTTTCGTACCACCTAGACTGCCAGCCCCAGGCGTCTCCTC
>URDZ01000013.1:0-27226 GCA_900546725.1 uncultured Collinsella sp.
GAGGAGACGCCTGGGGCTGGCAGTCTAGGTGGTACGAAAAATTGTCCGCACCCCCCGTTAAAGACTGTCCCCAATGACTAGTCATTTAAGAACGTCCCCAATGACTAGGTAGAAAAACGCCCGTCGGCAGTGGTGCCGGCGGGCGCTGCTGTGCGATATGTTGCGTTGTGGGCTTAGTGCCTCATAAAGTGGTATTCGATCACATTGCTGTAGGGGTGACCCGGGCCCACAATGCCCTGCGGGAACAGCGGCTGGTGCGGTGTGTCGGGGTACATCTCTGCCTCGAGGGCAAAGCCAGCGCCCCAGCCATAGTTGGCATCGTCCTTGGCGTGCTCGTCGCCCAGCCAGTTGCCGGTGTAGAGCTGCACGCCCGGGGCGGTGGTGTAGTAATCCAACTCACGACCGGTCCACATCTCCTCGACGTGCATCGCGCGGCGCAGATTACGGCCGTACTGATAGCCATCGATGCACAGGCAGTGGTCGTAGCCACGGGCCTGCTTAATCTGCGGGTCGTCGGCTTCCATGCCGGGCGCGACGGGGTGCAGCTCACGGAAGTCAAACGGCGTGCCCTCGACCGGAGCGATTTCACCGGTGGGGATATTCTGCTCGTTGATGGGCAGGTAGTGGGCAGCGTTAGCAACAAAGAAGTGCTCGCAGTCCATGCCGGCGTTATGGCCGGCAAGGTTAAAGTACGTGTGGTTGGTCATGGACACGTACGTGGCGCAGTCGCTCTCGCAGCCATATTCGATACGGAAACAGCCGGTACGCGTCACGGTAAACACGGCTGTAAAGGTGCGGTTGCCGGGAAGGCCCAGCTCGCCATCCTCAAGCGAGGTGGTCATGCGCACGGCATTGTGGACCTCGTCGAGCTCAACGTCCCACACGCGCTTGTGCAGGCCGTGCTCAAGATCGCTGTGTAGGTTGTTGGCGCCTTCGTTGGCCGGCATATGCCAGTCCGTGCCGGCGATGGTGATCGTGGCACCTGCAGTGCGGTTGGCCACAGGCCCGATGGTTGCGCCAAAGCAGGCGGGGTTGTCAAAGTAATCCTCGAGCTTATCGAAGCCCAGCACCACATCGCGCACGTTGCCGGGAATGTCGGGCACATCGATACCCAGCACGGTGGCGCCATAGTCCATAATGCGAACGCAGATCTCGGGCCCGTTGAGGGTGTAACGATGAACGGGGGTACCGCACGGCGCGGTGCCGAAAAGCTCGGAAGTGATCATTTGGTTCCTAACATCGAGGTATTTCCGACAAACTGTAGCGCGAACAGGCGAGATTATCACTACACCCCACTAAAGCAGGGGGTATTTTTCTCAAAAAAGTGATGATTGGAGCTGTGCGGGCGTTCATTTTTGACGCGCGCGAGTCTGATACAATTTGTTCGTTATTGTTTGAATGATATGCACGCATAGAACGGCGAGGATTCATCGTGATTAAGGCAGAGCGACAGGATAAGGTTCGTCAGCTGCTCGAAGAGCAGGGCACGGTCTCGGTCAAGGAGATTTCGGATGCACTGGGTGTCTCGGATATGACGATTCGTCGTGACCTTGAGGAGCTTGCGAGCCTAGGCGAGATCGAGCGCGTGCACGGCGGCGCCCGCAGTGCACAGGGCCGTCCCCACGCTATGTTGCGCCACGAGTATTCGCACAGCGAAAAGCGCACCAAGCATGCCGAGGAAAAGCTGCAGATCGCACGCCGCGCTGTGGAGCTCATCGAGGAGGGCTCGACCATCTTTTTGGGCACGGGCACTACGGTGGAGCAGATGGCCTCGATGCTGCCGGCGTTTCGCCTGCGCATCGTGACTAATTCGCTTTCGGTGTTTAACCTGCTCGAGGCGCGCGAAGACTGCGACCTGTGCCTCGTGGGCGGTATGTACCGTCGCCGCACCGCCGCTTTTGTGGGGCCAACGGCCGAGGATACTCTGCGTGCGCTGGGTATCGATGCGGCGTTTATCGGCGCCAACGGCATTCTGGATGGCGACGTGTCTACGTCTAATATGGATGAGGGTCGTATCCAGCAGCTCGCCTTTAGCAAGGCCGACTCGCGCTATCTGATCGCCGACTCCAGCAAGATCGGCAAGCGCGACTTCTACACCTTCTGTCGTCTGGACAATTTGGACGCCGTGGTGTGCGAGCCGAGTATCGCCGCCGAGGATCGCGCCGCCATCGAGGAGCATACGCAGGTCATCTGCTAGCTAACGCTACGTGATTGCCAACAGGCGATGCGGGAGGACTTTTACCTCCTGTCATTGTGGAAACCAGCGCGTCAGCGCTACGCAATATGACGCGCAAATGAGGACCCCACAATCAAATCGTCTCAACCTGTAACATCTAGACGTCCAAAGCCGGTCTAAGTGTTACAGATTGAGACAATTCGGCGGGGTCTACCTTGTTTGTCTCGATCTGTAACGGTTAGGACTTAAAAACTCGGCTACGTGTTACAGATCGAGACAAAAGAACATTAGGACTTGAAAATAAAGTTTTGATAAGGGATTCGCCCAGTTAAGACGGTGCGGCAGACAATTGAGATTAGTTTGCCTCCGGAGTCGTAAGCATAATGAGTCAGTTCGATGACCGGAAGTTTTGCAACACCATAATTACTGGCTTCGGAATCGCTAAGCTGACGTGCTCTATAGCTTTCCCTAACAGATTGGATAGACTTGGACAAGTCGTCCATGATTCTGCTAAATGCCTGAAAATCTAACTGGTTATTCGGAACGCGCGACTTTGAAATGAAGAACGTATCAGCGCCTATGAAGCTGCCTTCAAGTTCGTAGGTCAATTCAAGACGCTGAATTTCATCGCGACTTTGACATCCAAATTGTTGGAGCATCATTACGGAAATTGGACGACCTGATGTGAGGCCGCCGAAATGTTTGGTGATGGCATCCGGATCAACGCCATCGCAATGGCTTGCAAAGTCAAAGTCTAAAAGTGAATTGAGCTCGCTAACGCGTTTCGGTGCAACAAACGATCCCTTACCTTGGATTCGATAGATACTTCCACGACGCTCCAGCTCACTCATGGCAAGTCGGACGGTTGTTCTGCTTACGGCGTATTCGTCGCAGAGTTCCATTTCTGTTGGAAGTTTATCGTCTGCTTGATATTCATCGACGATCTGCTTGAGCAGCGCGTCGGTGAGCTGTAAATAGAGTGGCCGTTTTTCGTGTGTATCGAGCATTAGAGCCTCAGTTTGCATGTTGGTTATACCTGATGGTTGCCTCAGTCGGGATGTAACGTGGGCAAGGTAACCTTAACGTATCACAGAGCGGCTCAGCATGACGATCTGATGCCTGTATCCACGAAGGGCTTGTCCGAGCGTGAAGATATTCTGGGGCAGGCAAATACCGTTCATGGAGTCCCCGATATGTTGGAGGTCAGCGCCGGCTGCTTTTGCTGCAAGGCCTATTTTCTTAATGGTCTCGCTGTCGCAGGAGTCTTGACTCGTCCCGTTCGCCGCCATGACGAGAACCTTCTCTTCAATTGACTTGCCTACGTTGTGGGATCGTACAAAGTCTACGATGGCGCGCAGGTCTGCTTCTTGGAAGCAAGGGACGGTGTAGGGGGCTGGCACGAGAAGGATATCGACGCCGAGGTCAACAAACTTGCGCGCAATTTCGAGCGTCATGACAGGCTCCGCAACGCCCGCTCCATGCATTTTTCCGGCTATGACCAGGCCATTGAAATGCTCTTTGGAGAGTTTAATCGAATGGGCGATTGCATCGTTGGAGACGCCGGTTCCAGGGTTGCCCGTCAGGCAGATAAAATCAAATCCGAGTTCGTTAGCCTTTTCTAAGGTCTTGGGAGAGACGCGACGACCCATGGGGATTTCCGTTCGGGATTCAGACATCTCTGCCTCGTTATCAACTGGCTCCAGATTGACGCCAATGGGCCTTCCGCATGCTCGCTTCACCCAAGTGACCGGGTTTTCATTGAGATCATCTGGAATACCGGCAATAACTGGATCGAATACATCGAGCGCGTTAAACAGAAGCAGGTCGGCACCTGCGGCACGTTCGATTTCTGCATTAGTAACGCCGCCGAGAAATTGGGAAGAGGGTACGTTTTCTGCCATGATGGTACGTCCCTCGGAAGCCAGAATTGCCTGTTTTAGATCCATGGGTGACGTGGCGGCAAAATCGGATGCGGACATGTTCAGTAATCGTTTGGGCATTGTTACTTCCTTTGACTAGAACGACAGGCTTGTGACATTGTCTCTAATATTGTTACAACAATATATTCAATATGTTATATCCAATCGGTGAACGGTTGCAAACTTATTGTACTGCTCGGGAAAAATAGCCTTTAGCTGGGAAAACCTTAAATTAATCAACTACCGTTCACCGAATAAGTATTTGAATTCTTGACATATCGACAAAGCGGAAAAAGAATTGGTTATGACAAATCGCGCAAATGATATTACATTTCGCACAAGAACATATTCACTTACATAAGTGGATACAAACGGGGACGACGGTTGAGTCCGGATAAATCGTTGCGTGCCCGGGAATCATGAAAGGATGTGTTATGGACGCTATCGTCAAATTCCTTGAAAAACACCAGCCCCTCTTCGACAAAATCTCGAGGAACATTTATCTGGTGGCGATTAAGGATGGCTTTCTCTCGAATATGCCAATTGTGCTGTTCTCGAGCCTGTTCCTTCTTCTTTCGACGCTCCCTGCCTATGTAGGCATCACGCTTCCGTCTGAGGTACTGGATTTCTTCAATAAAATCTATGCATATACCATGGGACTTCTTGGCATTATGGTGGCCGGCACCACGGCGAGCTCACTTGCCATGTCGATGAACCGTCGCATGCCTTCGGGTAAATCTCTCAACCCCACCTCGTGCATGGTTTGTGCCATGTGCGGCATGCTCTTGCTATCGGTGACGAACGATGTTGTCTCGATTGGCGGAGCAGATACATCTGTTTTTGAAACCGGCTATATGGGAACCAAGGGTTTTCTCGCTGCGTTCGTAGCCGCATTCTTGACCGTTAATATCTATAAGGTGTGCATTAGCCATAATGTGACGATCAAGCTTCCCAAAGAGGTCCCTGGCTCTATTGCGCAGAGTTTTCGCGATATCTTTGCATTTGGGTTTTCGATCCTTGCGTGCGCTTTTATCGATCTTGCGAGCCGCAAGCTGCTTGCTGTGCCGTTCGCCAATTTGGTACCCGCTCTCATCTCGCCGCTGTTCTCCGCGGTCGACACCTATCCTGGCATGGCGCTTATCGAAGGCGCGGTCGCGCTTTTCCAATTTATGGGTATCCACGGTGCTTCGGTTGTCATGAGTCCGATCAATGCTGCGCTCTACGGCAATACCGTTACCAATCTTGAGGTTTTCCAAGCAGGTGGACACCCGTCAATTGCTCTCACGCAGGACTTTACAAGCTTCATCGGCGGTCTGGGCGGTTCTGGCTGCACGTTCATCGTTCCTATTATCCTGATCATGTTTATGCGCTCCAAGCAGCTTAAAGCCATGGGCAAGGCATCGATTATCCCGGTGATTTTTGGAGTTAACGAGCCCGTTATCTTCGGTATGCCGATTGTTCTCAATCCCTATATGTTCGTGCCCTTCCTAGTGGCTCCTATGGTCAACGCCATTATCGGTAAATTTTTCATTGACGTCATTGGAATGAACGCCCCCATGTATACCATGCCGTGGGCGCTTCCCGGCCCAATTGGTGCGTTCCTCACCACGGGTCTCGATCTGCGTTCTCTCGTATTGATGGCAGTGCTGTTGGTCGTTGACTTTGTGATTTACTATCCGTTCTGCAAGGCGTATGACCATCAGCTTTGTTTGGAAGAGTCTGCAAAGGAGACTGCAGGAAACTCGGATGCAGATGCTATTGCCGCACAGGAAAATGTCGCAAAAGCTCTCGAGGCGGTAAAGGACAAGGCGGAGCAGATCCGCGTGCTTGTGCTTTGCCAGGGTGCCGGCACTTCGACTCTCTTGGCAAATGCTCTTCGCGAAGGTGCCGCTGCTAAGGGTATCGATCTGGTTTCTCAGTCCGGTGCGTACGGAAGCCACTATGAGACGATGGATCAGTACAACGTGATTGTTCTGGCGCCCCAGGCACGCATGTACTATGACGCTATGAAGGCTGATACCGATCGCCTTGGAATTAAACTGCTCACCACAAGGGGCAAGGAGTATATCGACCTTACCAACGATCCCGAAGGTGCAATTGACTGGATCGTTCAGGAGCTGGCCAAATAGTTGATGCACTCCGTCGTTGATTCGTCTATGTATAGTACGGCCCCGCAGCTTATTGAGCTGCGGGGCCGTATTTCGTTGAGTATCTAATTGAGACAATGAGCGCAACCGTCGTGAGGTCGCATTGGCGCTCTCCGAGTCACCGACAAGCTGCCTTCCATCTATGTGACCAATTCGCTTTCGGTCTTTAACCTGCTCGAGGCGCGCGAGGGCTGCGACCTGTGCCTGGTGGGCGGCATGTACCGTCGCCGCACTGCCGCTTTTGTGGGGCCAACGGCCGAGGATGCCCTGCGTGCGCTGGGCATCGACGCGGCGTTTATCGGTGCCAACGGCATCTTGGACGGTGACATATCTACGTCCAACATGGACGAGGGCCGTATCCAGCAGCTCGCCTTTAGCAAGGCCGATGCGCGCTATCTGATTGCCGACTCCAGCAGGATCGGCAGGCGATACTTCTGCCCCCCCTGCCGGCGCAGGGGTACCGCTTTACAATGACGCGCAAATAACTTTGAGCAACAAGGATGAGGCTATTCTGAGATATGACTAGACTCCGTATTTCGTCTTTATGTCCCTTGAGAATGAATCATAGTCTTCATAGAGTCCCTCTTTGCTTTCATCCTCGGCGTGGTTTACACGTTCAAGGAGCTTATCCTTTGGAGCCTCTTTTGTTATTGCGGCCTCGCCATCGGGTATTGTGGATTGCAAGAATAGTTCTAGAGCATGGACGTCTTTGAGTATGTAGCCCGTCGAACGGCCCGCTCCTGTTTTTTCGATTGCGCTGCAACTAACAAGCTGACCGAGGGTTCGTTTAACGGTTACCTCGCTGATATCGGGGCAGTTGGACCGGATGTCGGATTTCTTAATGACGCCGGGTCTCTGTTGAAATAGAACAGCGATGCGCGCTTGCTTCGACATGGGACGAGTGCTTGATTCAATTAAGGTACGCTGCTCGAGCTGTCGGTAGGCGGCTAGGGTTGTTCCGAGCATGAAACGGATAAAAGGTGCTTCGGTGTTTTGATTTTCATTCCATCCAGTGGAGCTTGCAGCGAGGGCGTTGTAGTAGAGCGCCTTGTTGTCTTCAATAAGTCGTTCGATGCTGATGTAACGCGCAACGTCGTATCCAGTCTTTTCGAGCAGCAGCGTTGTAAGGAGCCGGCTCATCCTGCCATTGCCATCGTTGAAGGGATGAATGCTAACAAAATCGAAGATAAAGCGGAGCGATATAAGGAGGGGATCGCAAACTTGGCGAGATAAAGCATCGTTGAGGGACTGGCAGGCTTCTTTAATAAGTCCCGGGGTTGCTAGAGCCGAAGGGGGCCTAAAGCGCACAAATCGATTACCTTGATCGTCAATGGAGACGATTTCGTTATCGCCATCTTTCCAATGGCCTCCATACGAGATTGCCGTGTGCGCCATGAGGTCACGATGCAACTGCAGAATGACCGATGGCGTTACGGGAATGGAATCGTGTTGCTCGTGAATAAGCGACAGCACATCTCGGTATCCAGCGATTTCTTCCTCTGCGCGGGAGCTTGGCTTGGCGGAATACGCCATGATCGCTTTGAGTCTTTTTTGGGTGGTAACAATTCCTTCAAGTCCGTTGGAGGATCGGGTGCTTTGGATCTTAGCCTCCTCCATTAGGGACGATAGAAGCTCGGGTTTGACTTGACTCAGAGCAAGCTGACGGCCTTTATGCTCGCGTATCGAGAGGAGGAGGTTGGTGATTGGAGTTGCTTCGAGTTCCGCTGGGACTGTGGTGTAATCGAACTGGCGCATGCGGCTCCTTTCGGTATCACGAACATACTTTCGATATCATAATATCATTAAATGATACCGAAAGTATGTTCGTGATACCGAAAACTAGAAACCATGCTTTATAACTGCTTGGAAAGTTCGGATTTGACTATCTTATTGTCTCGATCTGTAACAGTTAGACGGTTAAAAGTGGGCTACGTGTTACAGATTGAGATCTTTCAGCCCTGGTCGCCCGTTCGTCTAAATCTATAACAGTTAGGATTGAAAATCCCTGCTAGATGTTACAGATCGAGATAAACGGCCTGCTCGGGCTCACCAAAAACAAAAAAGGCCGCATGCGAACCCGTGGGGGATTCGCATGCGGCCGACAGGGGATACGCGGCTGAAGTTAGGCCATGAGCAGGCCGGTCTCCGCGACGTTCTTGTACCAGTACGCGCTCGCCTTGGGATAGCGCTTCTGGGTCTCAAAGTCGACGTAGAACAGGCCATAGCGCTTGTTATAGCCGTTGGTCCAGGAGAACTGGTCCTGCAGCGACCACACAAAGTAGCCGTCGACGTTCACGCCGCCGTCAATCGCCTTGAGGATCCATGCGAGATGCTGACGCATGTAGTCGATGCGAGGGGCGTCGTCGATAAAGCCGTCCTCGAAGTCGTCCTTATAGCCCATGCCGTTCTCGGTGATGTAGATTTTCTTGTAGTTGGGGTAATCGTTCTTAATGCGGAGCAGCAGGTCGTAGAGGCCTTCGGGATAGATAATCCAGTCCCAATCGGTGGTGGGTACGCCTTCGCGCACGCATGACTCGCCCACGCCCTTGAGGAACCAGCGCGAGGAGCCCTTGTCGCCGGTGCCATTGTGGTTGATGTCGTTTTCGCCCTCGGCGGCACGCAGGAACTGGCACTTGTACGTGTTGACGCCCAGGCAATCGTTGTAGGGGAGCGCGGCGGTTAGCGCGGCGATGTCCTCGTCGCGGACGTCGAGCTCGCCGCCGGCGATATGGGCCAGCTTGGTCGCAGCCTCCAAGGTGTCGGCTGCATAGTGGCCGCGGAAGGTGGCGTCGAGTACCCAGCGGTTGTTGATGACGTCGGCCATGCGAGCTGCCTCGCAGTCGGCAGCGCTGTTGGGATCGAGGGGATACTTGGGCTCTAGGTTCTGGACAATGCCGATCTCGCCCTCAAAGCCGCCCTCATGGAAGGCGACGACAGCCTTGGCGTGGGCCACCATCATGTTGTGCATAAGCTGGAAGGCCTTGTCCAAGCGATACTTCTCGCCGTGCGGCCAGTTGCCGACGATAAAGCTGCCCTCAGCGGTCGCGGGAATCTCGTTAAAGGTAAACCAGTGCTTGACCTCGGTGAACTCGGCAAAGCAGAACTTGGCGTACTCGACAAAGGCGTCGATCGTCGTGCGCGTCAGAAAGCCCTCGCCACCGTCCTGGTAAAAGGCCTCGGGCGTATCGAAGTGATCGAGCGTGACATAGGGGATAACGCCGGCTTTATTGCAGGTGGCGAAAAGCTCGTGATAGAAGGCGACACCCTCGGGGTTGATCTCGCCAGTACCGTTGGGAAAGATGCGGCTCCAAGCGATGGAGACACGAATGCCGTTAATGCCAAAGCGCTGGCACAAGTCGATATCGACCGGATATTTGTTGTAGAAGTCGCTTGCAGGATCGGGGGAGAAGCGACCCTGAGCAGCCAGGAAATCGTCCCAGGGCACTTTGCCCTTGCCGTGCGTACGGGTCTCGCCCTCAACCTGGTAAGCAGCGGTGGCGCCGCCAAACACAAAGCCGTCGGGGAACTGCATGGGGTTGGTCATGAGTCATCCTTTCTGTGGGATAGGAATAGGGAGAGGTGCCCGAACTGGTGATCCGGGCACCAACAGAGGGAGGAAACTAGTCGAGGTTCTCGCGGAGCCACTTGATGGCGCCAGCGGGGTCGCGGGTAAGGTCGATATATTCCTTGCCGCGCGGGGCGAGCAGCTTAATGCCCAGGCGATCGGTGTCGGCCTTCATGTCGTTGTAGTAGCTACGGACCTGCGGGGCAAGCACGATAACGTCGTACTGATCCATGATGGCAGTGTGCTGACCATAGGCACCGGCAGAGGAAGCGATGTTCTCTCCGGTCTGTGCGGCACCTTCCTTGATGGCGTTGGCAAGCATGGCGGAGGTGCCGGCGCCGGCGCACAGGACGAGGACCTTCAGGCCATCGACGTCCTTCTTAGCGGATGCGTCGGCGGCGGGCTCGGGCTGATCGGCGACAGGCTCGCTGTTGACGGCAGCGGCGGTCGGCTCGACGGAAGCGGTAGTCTGCTCGACGGCGGGCGCAGAGGCGTTGGCGGCGATGGAAGCAGCACCATCGGACTCGAGACCCAGCTCGGCGGCGCGCTCGGCTTCCTGGTCGCAGAGCAGCTTATCGTATGCCTTCAAGAACGGCAGGTAGATGATGGCGTCCAGCAAGATGATGATCGCGACAAATACCAGGGCAATAAGCTGGAAGTTCGTGGTGATGAAGATGCCGATGGGGGCAGGGGTAGCCCAAGGCACCACGAAGGAGAAGCCGTTCATGCCCACGTTATCGATAAAGAACTTGGCAACACTCACATTGACGCAGCCGGCGGCAACAAAGGGGATGAGCATGTAGGGGTTAAGGATCATCGGCGCGCCAAAGAGCAGCGGCTCGTTGACAGCAAAGGCAACAGGAACAATCGAGGCCTTACCGACGGCTTTGAGCTGCTTGGACTTCATAAAGAGAATCAGCAGAAGCGGCACGATGAACGTGGCGCCGGTGCCGCCGAACTCACCCACGAGCGACATGTTAAAGGTGAGGGAGTGGGCGGGGTGGCCACCGGCCAGCAGAACCTGCAGGTTCTCGGCCTGGTTGGCAAGACGGATGGGGTCGATGCCCGGCTGGACGATCGAGGGGCCGTGGACGCCGATGAACCAGAAGAACGCGGTGGCTGCCTGGATAAGGATAAGGCCAGGATAGGTTTCTGCAGCGGTAAAGAGCGGGGAGAGCAGTTTGATAAGCAGCTCGGAGAACGGAACGCCCATGAGGTTGCGCACGACGACATCGATAATGCCGCAGATGATGACGGCGCCGCCAAAGGGGATGATGTCGCGGAAGTTCTGAGCGATGGCGCCCGGGACCTCCTTGGGCAGCTTAATGGTCAGATCGCGCGAGACGCAGAATTTGTAGACCCACACGGTAATGAACGCGGCGATATAGGCCGAGAACAGGCCGCGCGTGCCCATGCTGGTGCAATCGAAGACCGAAAGTTCGGAGCCGTTGAACTTGGTGGTGAACTGCGTGACTGCGAGCAGCAGCATGCTGCACTGGGCGGCCACCATGGTGGAACCGTCGTTGAGCACTTTGCCGGCGGGCATACGACGGTTCATGGATGCCGTGAAGTTCTTGGCGGTGGTGCCGGCAACCATGATGCCCATGACGCCCATGGTGAAGTTGTAGAGCTTGTTGCACCAGTCGATGAGCGGCTGGGGCGCGTGATGCCGACTACGCCGGGAAGGGTGGCAATGAGCAGAAAGATCGAAGAGGTGAGGACAATGGGCATGCACCCAAGGAATCCGTCCTTGATGGCCTGGAGGTAGATATTCCTCGAGATCTTCTCAAAGAACGGTTGATGCTTTTCGAGCATCTTTACGATGGCGTCCATAGAGCTCCTTTGCTGCTTGATGCGCGATGCATGTGGATGGAACTGGTCGTCGATGGATGGTCAGGACTGCCCGGAAACCTTCCTGTTTAAGGAAGGCATTGCGAAATGACAACGTTGTCATTTCGTTAATGACAACGTAAGACATTTTTGGAAGAGCAACAAGGATATACGGGTGAGTGGTCGATATTGTCCGGTAAACGGTAGATTTATCAGTCAGGCAGGTAGTGTATGCTAGAACGCAAAAAGCAAGCGATGCAAAACCGACTGGAGAAGCAGTGGCAACGATGGACAAGAAAAATGTCTCGATGAACGATGTGGCGATTGCCGCGGGCGTTTCTCTCAAGACGGTGTCGCGCGTGATCAACGAGCCCGATAGCGTGCGAGAGTCGACACGCGATAAGGTCCATGCGGCCATGGAGGCGCTCGGGTTCCGGGCGAACTTTGCCGCGCGTTCGCTCAAGTTGGGCCGTTACGGGTGCATCGGCGTGGTGCTGTTCCACTTGTCGGGCGGTGCCGTGGACATGATTGACGGTATCGCCGATGCCGCCGAAGAGCGCGGGTTTGCGCTCACGATGATCAAGAAGCGGGCAGGGGAGAAGATGACCCTTGCCGATGCGGCGCGCAGGATGTCACAGCTGCCTGTCGATGGCATGATCTTCAACTTGCGCCAGATGGTCGACGACTTCGATACGTTCGAGGCGCCAAAGGACCTCAAGACCGTAATCATCACACCGATGGAGCATCCTACCTGCTCCACCGTCAGTGACGACCAAGAGGGCGGCGCGCGCATGGCGTGCGAGTACTTCTTGGATCATGGTCACAAGAACGTGTATTTCGTTTCGGGTAAGAAAGAGTCGCTGTCGAGCCAGTGCCGTATGAAAGGTTGGCGTGCGGCACTCGAGGCACGTGGTATTGAGCCGCCCGAGCCTCTGCAAGGCGATTGGAATGCGGATAGTGGCTATGCCGCGGGCCTTGTGCTTGCCGATAAACCCGATTGCACGGCGGTCCTCGCTGCTAACGACTGCATGGCAAACGGCGTGATGATGGCCCTACGTGACAAAGGGCTCAGCGTGCCCGACGACGTGTCCGTGATTGGCTTCGACGACGAGCTCTACAAGACGATCCCCAACTCGATTCTGACGTCGGTGAAGTTTCGCCACCGCGAGCTGGGCATCCGTGCGCTCAACGAGGTCGTCGCAGGTTTGGAAGCCCCGAGCTCCAGGAGCCGTACGCTCGTCTCGGGCGTGTTGGTCGAGCGCTCGAGCGTGCGAGATCTGCGGGCGTAGGCGTGCTCGGCCTGCTCGTCTAAATCTGTAACAGGTGGGACCCGAAAACTCGGCTAGATGTTACAGATTTAGACAATTCGGCCCGGCTTATTCCGTTTGTCTCGATCTGTAACAGTTAGGAGTGAAATGACCAGCCAGGTGTTACAGATCTAGATTGATTGGATTGACCCATCTGTTTGTCTCGATCTGTAACATCTAAGCGGTCAAAAGCGGTCTACATGTTACAGATTGAGATTTTTGGCTTGGCCTGTGCGTTCGCCTCGATCCGTAACAGCTGGGACCCAAAAACTCGGCTAGATGTTACAGATTGAGATGAACAGGAGGACGGGTGCGGTCTAAACAAAATGGCCCGCGCATCACACATCGATGCACGGGCCATTTATTGTCTGCAAGCGGCAGGTGGTGTCAGCGTCTTATGCCTCGAGGTTTTCCCCGATCCAGGCGACGGCACCCTTGGGATCCTTAGTGAGGTCGATGTACTGTTTGCCCTTGGGCGACAGCAGCGTGATGCCCAGGCGGTCGGTGTCGGCCTTCATCTCGTTGTAATAGGTGCGAACCTGCGGAGCCAGGACGATGACGTTGTACTGGTCCATGATGGCGTAGTGGCTGCCGTAGGCACCGGCGTTGGCGGTAATGTCGATGCCCAGCTCGTCGGCGCCTTCCTTAAGCGCGTTGGCGAGCAGTGCAGAGGTGCCGGCGCCAGCGCACAGAACCAGAACCCTCAGATCCTTGCCCTTAAGGGCGGACGGAGCTGCGGAGGCCTCAGTGGCAGAAGCGGTCTCGACAACAGGAGCCTCAACGGCGGGGGCGGCAGCGGTCTTGACGGCCTTGGTCTCCTCGGCCTCTTCTTCGGCCAGGGTCTCGGCCTCCTGCTTGCACAGGACGTTGTCGTAGGCCTTGCAGAACGGGTAGTAGATCAAGAAGTCAACGACCAGCAGGACGACAACCAGGACCAGAGAGATCGGCTGGAAGTTGGTGTCGATGAAGGTGCCGATCGGTCCGGGGAGTGCCCACGGCATGGCATAGATAAAGCCGTTCATGCCCAAAAAGTCGATGAAGAACTTACCAATGAGGACGTTGGCCACGGGGGCAAACAGGAACGGGATTAGGAAGTACGGGTTGAGGATGATGGGCGCGGCGAACAGCAGCGGCTCGTTGACGGCGAACATCACGGGCACGACAGAGGCTTTGCCGACGGCCTTGAGCTGCTTGGAGCGCATAAAGAGCAGGAAGATAATCGGGACAATGAACGTGGCGCCGGTGCCGCCGAGTTCGCCGATGTAGTTACCGAAGTTTTCGGTCAGGGCGAGGGCGGGGTGGCCGCCGGCCTGCAGCGTGGCGAGGTTGGTAGTGATGTTGCCAAACAGCGCGGCGTTGAGGGCAGGCTTAACGACCGAGGGGCCGTGGATGCCCATGAACCAGAACAGAGGGATCATGAACCAGATGAGGGCGAGGCCGGCGTAGGAATCGGCAGCGGCGAACAGCGGGCTCACCAGCGTGGAGATGACGTTGGCAAACGGGACGGCCAAGCAGGTGCGGCAGATAACGTCGATGACGGCGACAAACAGGATGGAGAAGCTGAAGGCGAAGATGTCGCGGAAGTTCTGGGCGATGGCGCCGGGGACTTCTTTGGGCAGCTTGATGGTGATGTCTCGCTTAATGCAGAAGGCATAGATGTTGACCGTGGCAAATGCGGCGACAAAGGAGCTCAGCAGGCCCTTGGTGCCCATGTTGTCGGTAAAGAACACCGAGACATCGGCGCCGTCGATCTTGGCACTCGTCTGGGTAACGGCCAAGATGAGCATAGCGCACATGGCGGCGACCATGGTGCTCGTGGCGTTGATGGCCTTGCCGGCAGGCATGCGGCGGTTCTTGGAGCCGGTCAGCGCGCTTGCGGTGGTGCCGGCGACCATGATGCCCACGACGCCCATCGTGAAGTTGTAAACCTTGTTGCAGAAGTTCACGACGTCGACGTTCCACCAGTCGGGCAGCGTAAAGCCGCCGACCGTGGCGACAACGCCCGGCAGGGTCGAAATAAGCAGGAAGACAGAAGAAGACAGGATGATGGGCATTGCTGCCAAAAAGCCGTCTTTAATGGCCTGAAGGTAGATGTTCTTAGAGACCTTGTCGAAGTACGGCTGACCTTTCTCCAAGAACTTAACGATCGATTCCATAGTTCACGCTCCTCTTTGCATGAAATCTTAATGGCATGGACGTTGAAAACCTATATGGTCTCCCGCTTGCTAAAAGCCCGGGTGCAGGCGGGGCCGGTCCCAGGGGGAGAGAGGGGGGGGGCGGCTGGGTTTGTATCGCATAGGGCCGCTCCCCCTCGGGGGAAAGCGAGGCGATGCGCTACTGCGCGTCCGCCATAGTGTCGGCGAGCTCCTTGTACCAGAGTGCCGACTGCTTGATGTAGCGTTTTTGCGTGTCGAAGTCGATGTAGAACAGGCCGTAGCGCTTGTTATAGCCATTGGCCCACGAGAACTGGTCCTGCAGGCTCCAGATAAAGTAGCCCTGGACGTCGACGCCCTCGGCGCGCGCCTGGAGCACCTTCTCCATGTGCTGGTCGACAAAGTCGATGCGCTCGGGATCGGCGACGATGCCGTTTGCGTCGGGCTCGGGGTCCTTGTGGCCCAGGCCGTTTTCGGTGATATAGATGACGGGGAGGTTGGGATAGGTGGCGCTGATGTGCTTGAGCGTGTCGTAGAGGCCTTGCGGGTAGATGAGCCAATCCCAGTCGGTGGTGGGGATACCCGGCATATCGACCTGCTGCCCGACGCCCTTAAACTTAAAGCACGAGGTGCCCTTGTCTCCGGTGCCGTTAAAGCTGTTGGTTGACTCGCCATCGTAGGCGGCGATAAACGCCGACTGATAGTAGTTGAGGCCGAACATATCGTTGCGGGGCGCCGCCTTGGCGAGCTCCTCCATGTCGCTGTCCTCAACCGTAAGTGTGGCGTTGTTGGCACGCAGAATCTCGTTGATGAGTGAGAGGGTGCGCGCGGAGTAGTGACCCAGGAAGGCGCCGTCCATGATGAAGTCGGTGTAGAAGGCGTTGTACAGGTCGGCGGCGTGCTGGTCGGCGGGCGAGTCGGTGGCAGGATATGCCGGCGTCAGGACGTTGACCATGCCAATGCGTCCGCCCAGGTGCTCGGTCTCGTCAAGATCCTTATACAGGTTGACGGCGCGGGCGTGGGCAACGAGCTCGTTGTGCTGGCTCTGGATGCCGCTCGTCACATCAAAGTGATGGTTGGGCGGGAAGTTGCCTTGGATGTATTGGGAGTGCGAGAGGCTGATGAGCTCGTTGATGGTGAACCAATTCTTGACCTCGCGGAACTCGCGGAAGCAGAACTCGGCATAGCGCACATAGGCGTCGACGGTCTTGCGGTTGAGCCAGTCGCCCTGGTTGAACAGGGCGGCGGGGGAGTCAAAGTGATGCAGGGACACATAGGGCTCGACGCCATACTTTTTGCAGCAGGCGAACAGCTCGTGGTAGTGCTTAACGCCCTCGGCGAGGGGTTCGGCATCGTCGCCGTTGGGGAAGATGCGGGTCCAGGCGATGGACACACGAATGGCGTTGAGTCCATGCTCGGCAGAAAGGCGGATATCCTCCTCGTAGCGGTTGTAGAAATCACTGGCCGGGTCGGGCAAAAAGCGACCCTGGGCGACAAGGTAATCGTCCCACATGGTCTTACCCTTGCCTGCCACCTTCGTGGAACCTTCCGTTTGGTACGCGGCGGTTGCGGCGCCCCAAACAAAGCCCTTCGGCAGCTGCTGTACGCGGTTTAGCAAAGACATATGCATACACCCTCTCGTCTCGCTGTTCGATATTGTGCGTTTGCGCTCAGGAGGCTCCCTGGTTAGCGTTCAGCGGTGAAAAAGCCCGATAAACACTATCTTAAAATGATTAGAACCAAAATGAGCACGTGAACATTTGACAATGAGCACGTTAACATCCGGCTGGGATGTATAGAAACAAAACAACTTCAAACAGCCGCGAACGGTTGTATTTGTTCGGTAAGCGGTTTTGATTGACAGAAGTTTTCATGTTGTGGTATATGGCTCGGGTATCATGAGCACGTTATCAATGTATGTACGATGCGCCATGGGCGCGGGGAATAGTTGGGAAGCAGGTTAGCGTGGAAGGCATGGATCAGCAGACAAGGAATGGTCGTTCGGCGAGCGCGGCAGAGGTTGCGGCGCTCGCTGGCGTGAGCCGCCAGACTGTGTCTCGCGTGGTCAACGGTATGCCCAACGTGACGGAAAAGACGCGCAAGCGTGTGCTGGCCGCCATGGAAGAGCTGGGCTTTCGTCCCAATTTTGCTGGAGCGGCGTTGCGCGGCGGGTCGTATCGTTCTATTGGCCTGTGCATGTACAACATCACACGTGTCGGTAACCTGGCGACGCTCGAGGGTATCATGCAAGCGGCGCGCGAGCACGATTTTGCCGTCACTATGATCGAGATGGGCGGCGACAAGCCCTATGCACTTGCCGATGCCTCGCGCCGCATGGTCGAGCGACCCGTCGACGGCATGATTCTCAACATGAACCGCATGGCTCCCGATTTTGAGGAGTTTGTTCCCCAGCCGGGAGTGCGAACGGTCATCCTGTCCATGTATGCGCATCCGCGCTGCACGACGATCGACTCCGACCAGTATGGTTCGTGCGAGCTGTTGACCAATTATCTGCTGGAACATGGTCACTCGAATATGCGGTTTGTGGCGGGTCCGGAAAACTCGATTTCCTCGCGTTTTCGTGAGGCCGGTTGGCGCGATACGCTGGGTCGTGCTCATGTCGATGCCGCTCCGATGCTGCGCGGCGATTGGAGTGCGGACAGTGGGTACGCCATGGGCGAGCGGATTGCGGCCGAGGTGCTTGCCGGCGGGTCGCAGGCGCCGACTGCCGTGCTTGCGGCAAATGACCAGATGGCGCTGGGCGTTATCGCCGCGCTCGAGAACGCGGGCCTGTCCGTGCCCGACGACGTGAGCGTGGTTGGTATCGACGACGCACTCGAGGGACTTGTTCCTCACAATCGGCTGACGACGCTGCGATTTGATTTGCGCGGTGTCGGTAAGCTTGCGTTTGAGGCGGCGATTGGAGAGAGCTCGTCTATCGAGGCGATTCATGTGCCGAGCACGCTGGTCGAACGCTCGACTGTTAGGGACATACGGGGTTAGGTCCTACTCCGTTTGTCTCGATTTGTAACAGGTAGACGGTCAAAAGCGGGCTACGTGTTACAGATTTAGATTCTTCGGAAAGAGCAATCCTGTTCGTCTCAATCTGCAACAGCTAGGACCCAAAAACTCGGCTAGATGTTACAGATTGAGACAAACAGACCCCGAACCGCCCAAAAAGGCCGGGGGCGGCGCGCCGTGTGACGTGCCGCCCCCGGCTGAGAAATGGGGACAGGTTATGTGGGCGGTGCAATTCCGCCAACCGCTTGTCGCAAGCCGCTAGTCCAGACGACGGGTCTGCGCTACGTGCTTGTACCAGTATGCGCTTGCCTTGGGCGTTCGCTTCTGGGTCTCAAAGTCAACGTAGAAGAAGCCATAGCGCTTGTTGTAGCCATTAGTCCAGGAGAACTGATCCTGCAGGCTCCACAGGAAGTAGCCGCCCACGTTGACGCCCACTTCCATGGCCTTGAGCAGCCAGCGCAGGTGCTGCTCGATGTAGTCGATGCGCGGCTGGTCGTCCACAAAGCCGTCTTTGTAGGGGTCCTTGTAGCCCATGCCGTTCTCGGTGATGAAGATCTGCTTGTAGTTGGGGTAGCGCTGCTTAATGTAGACGAGCAGATCGAACAGACCCTCGGGATAGATGATCCAGTCCCAGTCGGTGGTGGGGATGCCAGGCTTGTTCACGTGCTCGCCAATGCCCTTGACGCGCCAGCGGCCGGTGCCCTTCTCGCCCGTACCGTTGTGGTGCAGGTCGTTCTCGCCATCGTAAGCCTTCAAAAAACGGCACTGGTAGTTGTTAACGCCCAGGTAGTCGTTGTAGAGCGCGGCCTCGCGCATGATTTCCAGATCCTCGTCTAGGATCTCGATGGTGCCATCCGAGACGGCAGCCAGGCGGTTGGCGCACTCGAGGGTGTCGGGCGCGTAGTCGCCGCGGAAGGTGGCGTCGAGCAAGAACTGGTTTTGCAGCACGTGCTCGTTGTTGGCGGCCTTGATGTCGGCGGGGTCGTTCTCGTTGAGCGGATACTTGAACTCCAACGACTGAATGACGCCGATTTTGCCCTTAAAACCGCCGTTATGGAAGGCTAGTACTGCCCTGGCGTGGGCGAGCATCATGTTGTGCTCGCACTGGAAGGCCTCGGCAAGATGCGCCTTGACGCCACCGGGGAAGGTGCCCTCGATGTAGGTGTTGGAGGCATCGGCCCAAATCTCGTTAAAGGTGAACCAGTAGGTCACCTGGTCGGCGTACTCCTTAAAGCAGAAGGTGGCAAAGTCCACAAAGGCATCGATGGTCTCGCGGTTGAGGAAGTCGCCCTTCTCAAAGAGGGGCAGCGGTGTGTCAAAGTGATGCAGCGTAACGAACGGCTCAACGTGGTGCTTGTGGCACTCGGCGAAGAGATCGTGATAGAACTGCACGCCCTCGGGGTTGATTTCGCCGGTGCCGTTGGGGAAGATGCGGCTCCAGGCGATGGAGAGGCGAATGCCGTTGATGCCAAACTCCTCGCACAGCTCCAGATCGACGGGGTACTGGTTGTAGAAGTCCGAAGCGGGATCGGGGGAGAAGCGCCCCTGGGCCTCCAGGAAGTCGTCCCAGGCGACCTTGCCCTTACCGTGAGTGCGGGTCTCGCCCTCTACCTGGTAGGCAGCGGTGGCGCCGCCAAAGACAAAGTCCTCGGGAAACTGCGCGGGCGGGTTGGTGACGCTAGCAGGGTTAACGGACATGATGATCCAATCGTCTAAATCGAAGGGCCAGCCGGCTGTTGATGGTCGGCTGGCCCTGAGCGTTACTTACTTCGAAAGCTGCTCGGAGACGAAGGCGAGAGATTTGTCGCCGTTCTGGGAGAGCTCGATGTACTGCTTGCCGCGGCAGGCGACGCACTTGTTGCCCACGCGCTCGCAGTCCTTCTGCAGGTCGGCCAGGTAGCTGGCGGCCTGCGGGGCCAGGACGACCAGGTCAAAGTCGGGGAGCATGTCCACGTGGTTGCCATATGCCTCGGCAGCGGTCTCAAGATTGATACCGCGCTCCTTGGCAGCCTTGGCCAGTGCGTTGGCGAGCAGGCCCGAGGTACCGCCGCCCTGGCAGAGCACGAGCACGCGCTTGCCGTTGAGGTCGCTGGCGGTCGTTGCCTCGGCAGCGGGTGCTGCAGAAGCGGCGGGGGAGTCGGACTTCACGACCTCGGCAGCAGCGCCGGCGGCAACGCTCTTAGCGTCGGCCTTGCCCTGGAAGGCATCGTTGAGCTTGGCGGCCTTCTCGGCGTTCTTGGCGGCGAGCTCCTCCTGGGAGATCTCGGCCTCCTCGGCGCACTTCTGGGCGTCATAGGCACGGAAGAACGGGTAGTACAGCGCAAAGTCGACGACCAGGATAAGGGCGAGCATCACAAAGGCGAGCGGCTGGAAACCCAGACCCATGATGGTGCCGATGGGGCCGGGGACGGTCCAAGGCAGGGTGTACATAAAGCCGTTCATGCCCAAGAAGTCGATAAAGACCTTGAGAATCCAGATGTTGGCGATCGGGGCAAAGACAAACGGGACAAAGAAGACGGGGTTGAGCACGATAGGCGCGGCGAACAGCAGCGGCTCGTTGACGGCAAAGCACACGGGAACGATGGCGGCCTTACCGACGGCGCGCATCTCCTGGGACTTGGCCAAGAAGCAGAACATAAAGACCAGGACGAGCGTGGCGCCGGTGCCGCCCATGCAGACGACGAAGTACTGGGCGCCCTGCGTCAGGACGGCGGAGGCGTGCTCGCCGGCCTGGAATGCAGCCAGGTTGTCGGTCATGTTGGCAACGAGGGCGGCGGCGATGGCGGGCTCAACGATCGAGGGGCCGTGGACGCCGACGAACCAGAAGAGGCTCATGGCTCCGTAGATCACAGCGAGGCCGATGTAGCCGTCGGCAGCGGTGAACAGGGGCTGGAACACCTGGATGACGCCCTGGGCAAAGCAGAAGCCAAAAGCAGCGCGGAAGACGATGTCAAAGACCCAAAAGACGGTGATGCAGACGGAGAAGGGGATGATGTCCTTAAAGGTCTGCGAGATGTTGGGCGGAACCTGCTCGGGCATCTTGACGGTGATGTTGCGCTTAATGAAGAACTTGTAGATGATGCCGGTCACAAACGCAGCGATGAAGGCGGTCAGCAGGCCCTTGGAACCAAGGTAAGTGGTGTTGAAGCCGCTGGCAGCGTCCGTGGCGATCGTGTCGCTCGAAAGGAGCAAGAAGCCGATGATGGCCGCGCACATGCACGAGATAAAGTTGATCTGGTTGTTCTTGGGCAGGTCGCGGTTCTGCGCGTCGACGAAGTGCTTGGCCGTGGTGGCGGCGCAGGCGATGGCCAGGATGCCCATGGAGTAGTTGTAACACTTCCACAGGGCGTTGTTGATGTCATCAGGCCAGTAGAAACCCCAGATGTTGGGGACCGAGGCTAGCAGGCAGAAGATGGACGAGAAGATGATGATGGGGATGACGGAGATAAAGCCGTCGCGGATCGCCTTGAGGTACTTGTTGCGGGCGATCGCGTTGAAAAAGGGCTGGCCTTTTTCGATGGTGGCGATGAGTTGCTCCATGCAATGCTCCTAAGAGTCGGTGGGTTAGCAACGATGGTAGCTTTTGGCGTTCGGTTGCCAAAATGTTGACGTTGCCATTTTGCGACACAAAAAAAGACACGAACCGGTGGTTCCTGTGCCTGCGAACCGTCGATTCCTTATGCGTAAACGTTTGAGCCGCCCGGTGGCTCTGTGTTTGCACAATGGCAACGTTAACATTTGGGCGCCAAAAGCCGTTTGGGGAAGCAAAAATGTCGGTGAACGGTAGGTTTTGGGTGGTGAGCGTATGGTGGGGGAGGCGTTGGATATACTTGAAGGCGTTAAAAATGACTGCGTAGGGTGCCACCAATGGCATCGTCGACATAGAAAGATCGACCTATGGCCGCTGTTAAAAAATCGGTTTCCGTTAAGGATGTGGCGCGTCTCGCGGGCGTCTCGGAGCAGACAGTCTCGCGTACGGTGCACGATTCGCCCAGCGTGCGCCCCGAGACCAAGGAGCGCGTGCGTGCCGCCATGCGCGAGCTGGGGTATCGCCCCAATTTTGCCGGTCGATCGCTGCGCCGCGGCAAGTTTAAGACCGTCGGCGTCGCCATGTTCAACATTACTGGCACCGGCAACCTCGACCGTATGGAGGGTTTTGCCGCCGCCGCCGACAAACACGGCTACGCCATCACCCTCACTAAAGTAGATGGACACCCCTATACCCTCGAGAGCGCATCGTCGCGTATGAGCGCACTGCCGGTGGACGGTATGGTTGTGATCATGAACCGCATGCCGGCGGACTTTGGCACCTTTGAGCCGCTGCCCGGTATGCAGACGGTGCTCGTTACCATGCTGGAGCACCCGCTGTGCTCGACGGTCGATAACGACCAGTTCGATTGCTCGCGCCAGGTGGTCGAGTACTTGCTGGAGCAGGGGCACAAGACCGTGCACTTTATCTCGTGTCCCGAGCGCTCGCTTTCGGGCATGCGGCGCGAGGAGGGCTGGCGTGAGACATTGCGTGCGCATGGTATTGAGCCGCCGCGACTCGTCCGTGGCGATTGGACGGCACAGAGCGGATATGCCGCCGGCCAGGTGCTTGCGGATGATCCGACCTGCACGGCCATTTATGCCTCCAACGATGCCATGGCCTACGGCTGCATTCGCGGACTCGAGTCGCGCGGAAAGCGCGTGCCCGAGGACGTGAGTGTGGTGGGTGTTGATGACAGCCTGGGCGATATCGTGCCCGACCGTCGCCTGACTACGGTGCGTTTTGATAACAAGCGCGTTGGCATGTGGGCGGTCGATAAGATTGCCGGCGCCGAGGGCGTCGCACCTAGCGTGGAGCACATGCTGATCCCCGGCGTGCTCATCGAGGGCGATACGGTACGCGGTCTGCGCTAAGGTGCGGACCTGTTTGGGTCGAGCTTCTTTGTGTTTGATATTGTTCGAAATGGTTTAAAAACCGTTCACGGGTGAAAATCGACCGTTCATAGCCTGATATTGCGTTTTGGATTGTTCTTTTTTGTTTGAATGTTAATGTTTCTGACATACACAACGCAGCGCGTATGCCCGGACGCGATGCTCTCCATTGGTTCATGTGTGAAAGGAACGCAATATGGCAACCAAAGAAGAAATCTCGATGGTTGGATTCGAGATCGTCGCATACGCGGGTGACGCCCAGACCGACCTGCTCGCTGCACTCGATGCCGCCCGCGAGGGTGACTTTGAGAAGGCCGAGCAGCTGCACAAGGATGCCAGCGACGCGCTCATCGGCGCTCACGACACGCAGACCAAGCTGCTTTCGCAGGAGGCCGGCGGCGGCGAGATGGAGATGACCTTCATCATGGCCCACGCTCAGGACACCCTGATGACCACCATGATTCTGGAGAAGCAGACCCGCTTTACCATCGATGCCTACAAGCGCATCGCCGAGCTCGAGGCTAAGCTCGCCTAACGAGTCCGCACAACTTCGTCCCCTTCCAAAAGCTCTGCCGCTACCCGCGGCAGGGCTTTTTACCTAGTCATTGGGGACGTTCTTAAATGACTAGTCGTCGGGGACACTCTTGGGTCGAACGCCGGCTCTGCCGTTCGGTTTTTCGCTGGGTGGGTATACTTCCATCCGCAATACAGGCCGGAATGAGGAGGTATCCAAATGCCGGACAACGGATCGATTCAAAAGAGAGACGCACATGAGATGGCCCATGGGCGTCCTGTCCAGATAACTGAGCATACGACGGTAACCGAGCTACAGCCCAGCCTGTCCGATGTCGTGTGCGCAAACAAAAAGCTGCAGATCGGTATCATCGTTGCGCTCGTGGTGCTGGCGTTGCTGTCGGGCTTTGTAGCTCGTCCGCATTTCGCCGATACCAAAACTTGGGACTCTACCATCGAGGTCATCGATCAAAAGAAAGGTAACGTATTGGCGCTCACGACCTCGTGCGTGGCGCTGTCTGCGGGCATTACCGCGCTGCCTGGTGATACGGGAACGCCGGTCGCCGAGCAGCTCGCACAGCTTTCAGGCAACCTTGGTATCGTGCTTGCCGTGCTATACCTAGAGAAATATCTGCTGACTATTTTGTGGTCGGTTGGCTTGGGCATCTTAATCCCGTTTGCGTTGGTGCTCTTTGCGGTGTCGCTCGGCATTCACGGGCGCTGGAGTACGAGCGCCGTCCTGCGCCGTGTGGCGACACGCGTGCTGGTGGTTGCCGTGATCGGCATGGCGCTCGTACCCGCGAGCGTATGGGTGTCGCAGAAGGTCGATGAAACGTATCGCGTAAGTATTGAGAAAGCTGAGCAAAAGGCTGCGGACGCAGCCGACACCACGGACAAGTCAGCCGAGACCAGCTCAAAATCGAACAAGAAAAAATCCGAGGCCACGGAGTCCAAAAACGTGCTCGAGCAGTTGACCGATGGGGCATCGAGCCTTGTTACGTCGGTAACCAGTGGTGCCAAGCAGATGACCGACGAGATCGTGCAGCAGGTGACCGACCTCATCGAAGGCGTCATCGTAATGATCGTGACCTCGTGTGTGATTCCTCTACTGGTGCTCGCGGCGTTCCTATGGCTAGGACACGTGCTGCTGGGGATCGATATCTCCGGTCCCGCGAACTATCTGACGGGTCGTTTCTTGAGCGGTCCGTCCAAACATGCCAAGAAGAGCGGGCAGTCTGAGTAGGCGGCAAAGCGATCTTTGGAAGATCAACCGTGAGAAGGGCGGTCGAGACACGTTCTCGGCCGCCCTTTTGTTTGTTGAACACATGGTCGCTACGTCCGCGCCCGGTCCAAACGGTCAGCAATCATCTGTGAACGGTATTTGTTCAAAAAAGAACAAAGATAAACAAATAGTTGTTGCAGTTACTGTTCGAATATGTTCAAATAAACATGAACAGTGAAGAACCGCACATTCAGATGCCCGGACCTGAATGCGATTCAACACTTCCAAACAGAAACTACGCACCTGCGTATCTCTCAAGGAGGATGTCATGAGGGTTGTAATCGCTTCCGATGCCGACGGTATGTCGATGAAGGAGTCCATCAAGGAGATGCTCATCGCCGACGGTCACGAGGTCGTCGACTATTCCGAGACCCCTGCCGCGGACTTTGTCGATTCCGCGACCGCCGTTGCCAAGGACCTGCTGGAGCACAAGGATTCCCAGGGCTTCGCATTCGATAAGTACGGCGTCGGCTCCTATATGGCCGCCGTCAAGATCAAGGGCATGGTCGTCGCCAACATTTCCGACGAGCGTTCCGCTTACATGACCCGCGAGCACAACGGCTCGCGCATGGTCACCATGGGCCCGGGCGTTGTGGGCACCGAGGTCGCTAAGAAGATCGCCCGTGAGTTCCTGCGTGCCCAGTACGCCGGCGGCCGTCACCAGATCCGTGTCGACATGCTCAACAAGATGGCCTAACGAGAGCCACCGAGAACTCGAACTTCTACCTCAACTTGTGAATTCAGACGAAAGGACGTTCTGATGAAGAAGACCATCGCAATCGGTTGCGACCATATCGTTACGGACGAGAAGATCTATCTGGCCGACCGCCTGGAGCAGGCTGGCTACAAGGTGCTCGACTGCGGCACCTACAGCCACACCCGTACGCACTATCCCATCTACGGCAAGGCCGTGGGCGAGGCTGTTGCCAGCGGCAAGGCCGACTTTGGTGTGGCCCTGTGCGGCACCGGCATCGGCATCACCAACGCCGTCAACAAGGTTCCCGGCGCCCGCTGCGCGCTGGTCCGCGACATGACCTCTGCCCTGTATGCCCGTCGCGAGCTCAACGCCAACATCGTGGGCTTTGGCGGCAAGATCACCGGTGAATTCCTGATGGCCGATATTATGCTTGCCTTCCTGGAAGAGCCCTACGACAAGACTCCCGAGCATGATGCCCTGATTGCCAAGATCGACGCCTGCAACAAGGCCGACGCCGAGGCTCAGGCCGACCCGCACTTCTTTGACGAGTTCCTGGAGAAGTGGGACCGCGGCGAATACCATGATTAGCGGGTATCCGGCGTAATTAACTAGTCCGTTGACGGCTCGCGTTTCTGTGATGGGGCGCGGGCCGGTTTTCTAAACAGGAGTTCAACATGATTCTGACCGTTACCATGAACCCGTCGATTGATACGCGCTATCAGCTCGACAAGCTGATTATCGACGACGTGAATCGCGTGACGCCCGAAAAGACCGCTGGCGGTAAGGGCCTCAACGTGAGCCGCGTGCTGTTGCAGCTGGGAGATGACGTGCTCGCAACCGGTCTGCTCGGCGGCCACATGGGCGCCTATATGGCAGAGCTTATGGATGCCGACGGCGTCAAGAACGACTTTGTGCCCATCGCCGGTGAGACGCGCATTTGCCTGAATATCCTGCACGAGGGCAATCAGACCGAGCTTTTGGAGAGCGGTCCGCAGATCGCCCCGGCCGAGCTCGAGGCCTTTACGGCCAAGTTTGCCGAGCTTGCAGCGAAGGCGGACGTTGTGACGCTTTCGGGCTCGCTGCCGCGTGGGGTCGATGCCGGCTACTATGCCGAGCTCGTCAAGATCGCCGAGGAGGCGGGCGCCAAGGTGCTGCTCGACACCTCGGGTGCATCGCTGGAGGCTGCGCTGGAGTCCGACGCTAAGCCTGAGCTCGTAAAGCCCAACCTGACCGAGATTAACGGCCTGCTGGGTACGTCCTTTACGACCGATGATGTCGATGCCCTGCGCGAGGCACTTGCCGCCGATGACCGCTTTGCCGGTATCCCCTGGGTCGTCGTTTCGATGGGCGCTGCCGGTTCGGTGGGCTTCCATGAGGGCCGCGCATTCCGCGCTAAGACGCCCGCGATTGCGGCTGTGAACGCAACGGGCTCCGGCGACTCGACCATCGCCGGCTTTGCGCATGCCATTGCTGCTGGTGCCGACGACGTCACCGTGCTCAAGACCGCCAATACCTGCGGCAAGCTCAACGCCATGGATCCCAAGACCGGCCACCTGGTCATGGATCGCTGGGACGAGGTCTACAACAGCGTTGAAGTAACGGAGCTTTAGAGTTACGCGGTTTTACCAAACGCCGTAACCGGCCGACGCTGCGCGGGCCGCATTTGGACAATCTGACGTTCAACTTCAAGGGCGCG
>URDZ01000014.1:0-27202 GCA_900546725.1 uncultured Collinsella sp.
GTCCCCTGGCTCGCCCGCTTTCAATCATTTAAATCGCCGCATCTACTCTGCAGACGAAGATCCACCATCAACGATTGCCTGCTCGGACTCAGGAATCCCATCGGCACCCGTACTCTGTTCTTGCTCCACCTCTTCGCTGATTGCGGAGGCGGGGGTCGAGCCCTTTGCACCCACGATGTAGGCAGCCCCAAATCCTAACGCAATGGCAATCAAGGTCAAAATCACGTAGACAGGCCAATGGCGCTTAATATACGAAAACACGTTGACTCCTTAGAGCTCCGTCTACGAACGGCGGATAACCTCGGTCACGACCTCGGATACCGTAGCAATGTTCGTCGGGTTGACATTGTGGGGCAGGTCGTCCTCGGTACGAGCGCAAGCCAGACGCGTGCCGTCCACGCCGGCGATGGTAAGGGCTCGGCGGCTCGCCTCGAGCGCAGCATAGGCATCGGTCTTGGCATAGGGCATCTCGAGCGCGCCACAATCGACATGGAACGACTTGCAGACCTTGCTGACCAGGTTCATGATGCGGCGATCGCCCTTGAGCAGTTGTTGTTCGCCCTCGACCGTCACCACCGAAAGCCTACCGGCGCCGACGGATTCAAGATTGATAAAGAATACGCCGCGGAGCTTATCGCGATGCGAAGCCAAGAAGGCCTTCATGCCAGCGCCATCACAATCCGAGGCGCCCGTTGCCACAAACCAGATATCGTGACCGAGCAGCTCATCATCGCCCATAGAGGCGACAGCCGAGAGCATATCTTCGGAAGAAGCGCCATCGGAAGACGTAGCGCCACCCTTCCAGCCATCGTTATCGTCCTCGAAGTTATCCCACGAACCGATACCGCGACCGGACTTCTTGGCATCGTAATCGTCTTCGACGCCCAGCCAGTCACTCATGCTGTCCTGCTCGTTTTTCTTTTTACGGCCGAACAGACCACCCAGGCCGCGCTTACGAGACTTGGGTGCCGCCGGGGCGGGAGCCGAAATGGTCTCGATCGGCTGTGCGCCCGACGCAACGGGCATAGGAGGCGCAACGGGTGCCGATGTGGGTTCGGGGCCCTGGGCAGTAGCAAAGGGATCATTGACCTGTGCGGAGGGGTCGGGAAGGTCGAACAGCGACGTGCGAGACGCAACGTTTGCCTGCTTCATAGACGGCAGCGACGGATCGGGGACCGAAGCCAGCGGAGACGAGGAAGGTGCAGGCGACGGTGCCGACGCCGGATCGGGAACATTCATCTGCGGGCGCGGCGATGCCTGGGAGGAAATCTGGGCCATAAGGGAATCGACCGTTTCGTCCTGGGTGGGAGCGACATTGGCAACCGTGGCACCGGAACCACTCGGGGTCGGCATGGTGAAAATCTGCGTGGAATAAGGCCTCGACTCATCCGTCTCGGGAGTCTCGGAAACCGCAGGCACTTCCTCCTGCTCGACCTCGGTCGAATCATCTTGCTCGGCTGCCGCGTATTGCTCTTCGTCAGAGTTGGCCTCGACGGGCTCGTCCTCGGCGGCATCTTGGATTTCGGCAGCATCAACAGGCTCGTCATCGTCTGCCGCGTCGCCCTGCTCATCGGAAACAGGAAGGGGCTCGGCAATCGCGGTGCCCTGTTTTTCAAACGTTATCGTGGAATCGAACTGCGCGGCATCAAACGACATGGTGCTATCGACGTGCTGCTGAGCCTCGAAAGACGTCGTCGCTTCAACAACATCCGCGGACGCCGGTTGCTGGGACTCAAAGGACGTTGTAGCTTCGGCGGCTTCGACGGGCGCGGACTGCATAGCCTCGTTCTGCTCGAACTCTTGCGCCGCGAGCTCACGTGCCGCCTCGGCTGCCTGCTGCTGAGCGATAGCCTCCTGCTCGGCAGCCTCGCGTGCGGCAGCGCGCTTCTCCTCGAAATCGTCGACAAATTTCTTGCCCTTTGCAAACGCACCCTTAAAGAAGTTGGAAGCGCTGGCGCCAATCGACGAGAACGCGGATGCAATGTCGGCATGCGGCGTTGCCGCGGGAATCTCGGCCGAGAAATCAGTATCGCTCTCGTAAGACACGCGCCTCGGTTGTTCAACGTAATCGTCGTCAGACTCGTCCGCAACGTCTTGCGCCGGTGCGGCGGGAGCCAAAATGTCCAGTCCTGCCGCGGGATCGAACGCGGACACCGCCTCGGGATCGGCAACGGCAGCGGTAACCGCGGCAGACTCATCATCCGCAGCGACAACGGGCGCAGGCGCAGCCACGACGGGGGCAGGCTCGGGCTCAAACGTTGGCTCCTCGCCCTCCTCGTAATCGAGCGTGCAGGACTCGGGAAGCATTCCGAGCGCACGGATGGCATCCGAACCAAAGCGGATGTTGCCGGCGGCGTTGCGATAGAGCTTGGGCTCGGGCTCGGCAGACTCCTCCGCCGGCTCGGCAGCGGGAACCTCGTCATTGAACTCTTCGGCTTGGGCAGCCTGATTCTGATCCTCAGGCACGATAGCGCCGATCAGCGTCTCGTCGGCAGACGCACCCTCAAAGCCCTCGATTTGCTCGTCGAAAGCCTCACCCTGTTCGGGCTCGGTCTGAGCGTCGGGAGCAATCGGCTGACCGAATTCGTCCTCGGCGTAGGTAGGCTCTTCATACTCGATGGTGTTACCGTAGTCGTTTTGCTGCTGGGCCGCGGCATATTCCGCCGCTGCGCGCGCCATTTCCTCGGCACGACGCTTCTGCTCCCCAAAATAGGTATCGAACGGAACATCGTCGGGAAACTCGTTTTCGCCCTGGAAGGGAGCAACGTTGTCCATAACGCCGAGCATAGCGGCGACAGAAGACTTGTTGCACACCGCGCCAGACGTATAGGGAAGAATGTGGCGGTTAGAGATGATGTTTACCGCGTTGGCGAGTGCAACGAGGGAAGCGAGGATCGCGACAATCCACAGCAGAACCTTGAGCGCGCCGGGGAGCGGCAGAATACGCAGGATGGCAACGGCAGCGGGGGCAACCGTGGCAACGGGCAACAGCTTGGCGATGAGTGCACGATACGAAGCATAAGGCTCGCGGGCGAGCAGCTCAGCACGGGGAGAGTCGTAGTGTGCGACAACGACCACCGGGCGGTTACGCGGGGACGCGAGCGGGCCCGAGGCCTTGTGGTAGGCGATGACATTTTGGCTCACGCCCGTCTTGCCCAGGCGCGAAACCACGGGGTGGCCCGTGCGCTCGAGCACGTAAAGAACGGCGCCGACAATGGCCAGCAAGGTGCCGACCAAGCCGATACCGCCGCCGATGCCCATCAGCAGGGCGCCGGCAAACGCAAGAATACCGGTAACGGCAAATGCCAACCTACTGGGCGCCGGGGCATTGAACTCCTGAACCTCGGGGTCAAAGCCGTGGTTGCGGAAGATCTGAGCGATATCTTCGGCAGCCAAGCGCTCTTCTTCGCTGCATGCCGGCGTAATGCCGGTGTTCTGCAGCAGGTGGTTAATATAGTTCTGGGTGTTCGCCATGTGCGCTCCACATCCATAATCCGACAAATAGGCCCAATGCATGCACATTAGAACCGTATATAGTCGAAAGTATACCCCGAGCGAGCGCAAACGACCGAATTCGGGCCATCTTAACGCCCCGAGCGGACAAGGATATAGCCTAATCTCCATATCGGACTAAAATCATGGCAGCAAACCACCTTCTCATGCGAGGACTCTATGACGGCAAGCGACACGACCGAGACAATTAAAAAGGGAAATTCGGAGCCCAGTTTCGATAAAACGGCTCAGCGCATCCTCAATCTTTTCTTTGTGCTCAATAGCTCCCCCGAACCGCTGACGACCGAGCAGACCGTCTTGGATTCTGACCTGGGATATGGCTCGGGCAATATCGACTCGGATAAGCGCAAGTTTCGACGCGATCGTGACAAGCTGCTCGAACGCGGCATCTTAATCAAGGAGGTTCGCCCCACCGGCGCGCAGGAGACCGAGGAAAGCTCGTGGACAATCGACCGCGAGCACACGTTTGCGGCAGGCGGCCTCATTACCGCAGACGACGCCGATATCCTGCTCAACGCCATCGACCAGACACTAGCGGCCGGCTCATCCACTTTTGCCGCACCGCTTGCCGATATTCGCTCCAAGATTGCCTATCTCACCGGTAGGACGGCGGTGGACGAAGTACCGATCCGCCGCTCTCCCACCGTCGATGCGGTATGGAGCGCCTTTGCCGAGCGATGCGCGCTGCGATTTTTATATCAGAACGGACGCGGCGAGCAGAAAGAGCGCACCGTCTGCGTCTACGGCATGTTCGAGCGCGAGGGCGTGGCGTACTTCTGCGGTCTCGACAATGCCACCGACGACATCAGGACATTCCGCTGCGACCGTATCGTTCGCGCTTGGCGTCCTTCGAAGGCCTACGTCATCCCCGCGAACTTCAATCTCAACGACTATCTGTTCTTTGAATTCGATTTTGCCGACCGACCGCCCGTTGCAGCTACGTTCTCGTTCGCTCCTCAGACGCAGATCGATATGATCAACGGCCTCACGCGCGGGCGAGGTGAGCTCGTACACACCGATGTGGGATGGACCTGGACCGTCGACGTGCGCGATCTTGAAGCCGCCGCCTCATTTTGCATGGCCCACGCCATAGACGGCATGAGGCCCGTGGCCCCCAAATCGCTCAAACAGGCGTGGAACCACCTCATTGAAAGGACGGTGCACGAGCATGCCCGTGCGTAAACTCACCAGCGAGCAGAGGCTCTCGCGCGCCATCGACATCATGGAGGCCCTCTACGCCGCCGGCGAGAGCGGCATGACTCGAACCGAGATTTGCAGTCGCTTTGACATCACGGGGGTGTCGCTCGACGAGATTCTCGAGATCGTCTCGACGCTCGCGGACCGAGAATCGGGCGCGCGCATCATCTGCGAATGCCGCGGCGAGCGTGTGGTCCTCACCGGTGACTCCGGGCGTGTGCTACCGCTGCGCTTGAGTGCCGCCGAGGGCGCTGTGCTCAACCATGAACTTGAATCGTTGGGGATCGAGCCGCATACGGCAGCTCGGATTCGACATGCCCTTCTACCCGAAGAGCTCGGCTATAACCAGCGCGTCTTTGACACCGTCAACCACGGGTCGCACTGGCAGCAGCTGAGCTGCGCCATTCAGGACGGTGTTCGCTGCCGCATCTCGTATCGCTCGATGGACGATGCACGGCCACGTGAGCGTCTGGTCGACCCCTTGCGCATTACGGCAAACGGCGACCAAACATACCTGATTGCCTGGGACATCGCGGTCGATGAGCAGCGCACCTATCGCATGGATAAAATCGAGGGACTCGCCTTGACGGAAGACTCCGTCGTGCCTCATGCACCGGACGTCACATCCCTCCACGATTCCCTTGCTCGGACGCAGCGTAGCGCAAAGCTCTTGATGCCATTCGATATGGCGGAGCATCTGGACTGGGCCGGCATCACCCTAATCGAGCGCAGCGGGGCAGACATGGCAACGGTAACCGTGCATTATGGCTCCGAGCGTTGGCTACTGAGCCAGGTAATCGCAGCGGGCGGAGCCATCCGCATCTTGGATGACCCCGCCCTGTCAAAGCGTCTGTGCGATATGGCAAAGACCCTCGTCTGTCCGCTTTAGCGCCGCCGCTCGTGGCGTGCACGCCACAGTTGCAGATAGTGCCCGATCTGCGCCGATTCGATGCGCTGGTAGGAGCTCGTGGGCAGCGACGTTAAGAACTTCTTTCCGTAGCCCTTCGTCACCAGGCGCGGGTCGGCCAGAATCAGCACGCCGCAATCGGTCGACGAGCGGATAAGGCGGCCGGCCGCCTGCTTGACCTCGAGCACCGCCTCGGGCAGCGAATAGCGCGCCCAAGCGCGGTCTTCGCGCAGGTTGCGCTCGCACGAGAGCGGGTCCGTGGGACTCGAGAACGGCAGCTTGGGAATGATGACGCAGCGCAGCGTCTCGCCGCTGGCGTCGAATCCCTCCCAAAAGGCCTTAAGAGCAAAAAGCGACGAGGTCGGCTCGTTGATAAACCGGTCGCGCAGGCGACGAGGAGATGAGTTGCGCTGCTGGCAGTTGAGCTCCAGACCCGCACGGGCCATCTTGGGCTCAACGCGGGCGTACAGGTCTTCCATGTCGCGCCGATTGGTGAACAGCGTGAGCACCGATCCGCCCATGGCAAGATGGGCGTCGACCAGCACGCGCTCGAGCGCCGTAAGATAGCTCTCACGATCGCGCGGATCGGGGATATCGCCCGCAACGACTACGGCCATGTTCGAATCGAAGTCGTAGCTCGAATCCAAGTGCAGCGATGAGGATGTCGAAGCACCGATGCGATCGAGGCCGACCGCGTGGTTAAAGTGTTCAAAGCTTTTGGACACCGTCATGGTCGCCGAGGCAAAGATAGCCGTGTGAACCTCGGGCAGCCACTCGGTTGCCAAGGCCTCACCAATGTCGATGCGCTCTGCGGTCATCGACTCTCCGCCGGCACGCAACCTGCGATTGACCTGCAGCGAATACACGTAGTGTTCATCGGCGCCATCAATGATGAGTTTGAGGTTCTCGGCCAGCTCGTGCAGGCGGCGCGAGATATCACCCAGGTCAACAACAACCTCGGGCTTGTCGGCGGCGACGGCTTGCACCAGCGCGTCGACGCTCTTGTCAGCTTGTTCCAATGCGTCGATGGCAGTGTAGGCCGACGGTAAGAAATCATGCCAGTCGTCAGATTCGCGCAGCTCGGGGCCAATCCATAGATTGGCATTGTCATAACCCCCACGCGCACGGCGGCCGAGCTCGCGAACGCCATCGAACACGTCGGCGATTGCCATGCTCGCGCGCGCAACCGTCGACGTCGCCTTGGCAGTAAGGCCCAGATAGAGCGTAGAGCCCTCGGAGGTTGCCAAATCACGGGAAACCTGGCTTAGCGCGCCGGTGCTCGAGCCACCCAGGCGCTCAAACAGAACGTGTGATTCGTCCGCCGACACCACGCGCGCCCACTGGCGGCGCGCCTCGCGCTCGATGGAATGGGCCTCGTCGATTACCCAATGACGAATCGGAGGTAAAATCCTGCCCTCGGCCGCGACATTGCGGAACAGCAGGGAATGGTTGGTGACCACCACATCGGCATGCGCCGCACGACGGCGAGCGCCGTGGACCAAACATTTATCAGGGAAAAACGGGCAGAGGCGACGAGCACACTCGCGCGAGGCCGTCGTAAAGTCGGGACGGTTGACGCTGCGCCACCGAATGCCGAGCGAGTCGAGGTCGCCATCGGCTGATTGGCAGACGTACGCCATAATGACCGCGACCGCCGTGAGCGTGTCCGCCGGATCGCGCTTGGTGGTAATCTCGACCTGGCCGCGGCTCATGCGCTCAAGCTTGCGCAGGCACGGATAGTGGTCATACCCCTTGAGAGCGCAAAATGACAGGCCACCGTCCAGTTGCTCGGCAAGTTTTGGCAGCTCATGGTACATGAGCTGGTCGGCGAGATTGTTCGATTTGGTCGCAATACCAACCGTGATGTTGTTACGGCGTGCTGCCTCGGCAAAAGGCACCAGATAGGCCATCGATTTGCCGACGCCTGTGCCCGCCTCAATTACACGATGAGTGCCCGTGACCAGCGCATCGCGGACCTCGAGCGCCATCGCGATCTGCTCATCACGCGGCTCGTAGGTGGGGTACATGCGATTGACCAGGCCACCTGGCGCATAGTCTGCCTCAATCTCCTCACGACTCGGCATCTTGAGGACCGGCAGTTCGTCGGCGTCCACCCGATCGTCGGCGCGATCGGCCTTGAGAACGTCAGCACGAGCGGCGCTGAGAGAGAAGATAGAACCAGGGTTCTGCCCTGCCAAGAATGAGAAGATAGGACGATAGGACCAAGGCACATCCGGATGCATGTCGGCTAGGCGCGCCATGAGGCCCTGGGGCAAGTCGGTGAGCGCCACGAGCAACACGCGCCATACGCCACACAGGGCGTCGACGTCGGCATTGGCACGGTGTGATACCGAGTCACAGCCAAACAGATCGGCCATAAAAGACAGCTTGTGCGAGGCCAGGCGCGGAAGCGCGATGCGCGACAGCGCCAGCGAATCGATCCAGATATCGCTCACGTTGACGCCGCCTTTGACCGACTCGATAAACGAGCGATCGAACGTGGCGTTATGTGCGATCACCGGGCAACCACCGACAAAATCGGCGAGAGCGGCGACGGCCTCAGCGGCCGACGGGGCATCTGCCACATCGGCATTTGTAATGCTCGTGAGCTCGGTAATCTCGGCGGGAATTAGCTGCTTGGGATGCACGAAGGTATCGAAGCGGTCGACGATCTCGCGGCCCGAAAGACGGGCCGCCGAGATCTCGATCAGCTCGTTGTCCTGCACCGAAAGACCTGTGGTCTCGGTATCGAGGACAATCACATCTTCCTCGATAAGGCCGAAGGACTGCGTTTTGGCGCGTTCGGCAAGCGTGGCATAGGAGTCGATGACAAACTGCGGCGTTCCTGACGAAACCGCGTCCTCGATTAGCATGCAATGCCCGCTCGACGAAGGCCCATACGGATCAGGCTGTCACAGACCTGCGGGAACGTCATGTCGTCTGTGTGGCGAATCTCATCCGGATACAGCGACGTATCGGTCATGCCGGGAATGGTGTTGGTCTCGAGGATGACGGGGCCGTCCTCGCTCACGATAAAATCGCTGCGCGAGATGCCCAGGCAACCGAGGGCCTTGTGAGCAGCACAGGCAAGCTCCTGAGCGCGAGCGTAATTCTCGGGTGAAATCTGCGCCGGAATACGATGGATGTCCGTAGGGTCGACATACTTCACGTCCAGATCGTAGAACTCACAGTCCTCGGGCTTGCGAATTTCGACAATCGGCAGGGCGCGCACGTCGTCCTCGCCGTACACGCCGACGGTGATCTCGGTACCCTCGATGCACTTCTCGACCAGCACTTTGTCGCCGTACTCAAACGCCTTGGCAATTGCCGCGGGCAGCTCGGAGGGCTCATGGACCAGGGAAATGCCATAGCTGGAACCGTTGACGGCCGGCTTCACAAAGCTGCGCTCGCCACAAACCTCGACGATATGATCGATATCGACTTCATCGCCCACCTCGAGCGCAAGGCCGGGGGCAATGGGAATGCCCGCCTTGGCGTACAGGAGCTTAGAGACCTCTTTGTCGGCACCGCAGGCGCTAGCAAGCACGCCCGAGGCCGTGTAGGGGACACCCAGGGTCTCCATGGCGCCCTGCATGGCACCATCCTCGCCGCCGGCACCGTGCATGGCGATAAACGCCACGTCAAAGCCGCCGGTCGCCATGGTTACCATAAAATCATCGGCAGCCGTGTCGAGCAGCTCCACCGAAGTGTAGCCGGCCTCCTTCAAGGCAACCACGACGTTCTTTCCCGAATTGAGCGAGATCTCGCGCTCAGCGGAATGACCGCCCGCCAAGACCGCTACGTGCATGTTCTCTAGGCTTTTACCCGGCATGGGCAGACTCCTCCTCTATAATTTCTGCAGCTGATACCATATTGTAGCGATACCCTCTACGTTTCCCCAAAATCGAAAGGCTTCCATGAATCCCAGGACTAAATCTCAGGACATTCGCGACTTGAGCCAAAACGATATTCGCGAGCTCGTGGCCGAACTTGGCCAGCCAGCCTTCCGCGCGAAGCAGCTCATCGAATGGGTCTTTGAGAAGAACGTTTGTTCGTTTGACGATATGACAAACCTTCCTAAGGCTTTCCGCGAGCAGCTTAAAGAAGCTTTTGCCTTTGACACGCCGACTGAACTAACCAAGCAGGTTTCCAAAGATGGCTCTCGCAAGTATCTGCTCGAGTACCACGACGGCGTTTCCGTCGAGACTGTCGGCATGCCCCGTCGTAACAAGCTTTCCGTCTGCGTTTCCACCCAGGCAGGCTGTGGCATGGGCTGTGCCTTTTGCGCTACCGGTCTCAACGGCCTCAAGCGCTCTCTGACCGCTCAAGAGATCGTCGACCAGGTACTTCATGTATCCAACGACTTTGGCGAGCGCGCCACGAGCGTTGTCTTCATGGGCCAGGGCGAGCCGTTTGCCAACTACGACGAGGTTCTCAAGGCGCTGCGAATCCTCAACGACCCCGATGGCATCGGTATCGGCGCTCGTCACCTCACCGTCTCTACCAGCGGCGTTATTCCCGGTATTCGCAAATTTGCCGACATCCCCGAGCAGTTCACGCTTGCCGTTTCCCTGCATTCCGCCATCCAGTCGACGCGCAATAAGCTCATGCCCGGTGTTAAGAAGTACACGCTGCTTCGCCTTCACGAAGCGCTTCAGCTCTACACCGAGAAGACCGGCCGCCGCCCAACCTATGAGTATGCCATGATCGAAGGCGTCAACGATACGAATCCGGAAATGCAGGCGCTCTGCGACTTCTGCGAGGGAACGCTGTGCCACGTTAACCTCATTCAGCTTAACGACATCGAGGGTAGCCCGCTCAAGCCGTCGCCGATTCATAAGGTTGAGGATCTTCAGCGTCGCCTTGAGTCCCGTGGCATCGAGACAACGATTCGTAACTCCCGTGGTAACGATATTGACGCCGCTTGCGGACAGCTGAAGCAGCGCTTTAAAGTTCAGAAGAACGCATAGGGGAGTCGCACCCAAAACGTTTCATGTGAAACATCGAACGACCCCGGTTGCAGGATATGCAACCGGGGTCGTTTCATTTATTGACCTTAATTTTGAATCAGCTGCTACTGGTCCCATTTTTACGGCCAAAATAAGGGGTCCTTATCTCGTGAATCAGACAAGGACCCATCACAATATGCTAAGTAATTGTTAGGTACCTAATAGCCTACATTTTCCCATTGGTTGCTGACCCAACCCTGATTAATCTTGGGATTCTTCGTTACCTGAGCAGTACGCATTGCAACATCTTCTGTCATAACATCCATTTTCTTCTTGGATGTATCGATAATATCTTGCGCACTACGAAGCAAACGACCTCGAAGTTCATCGTCTGTCGCGATCTTATAGCCAGCAAAGGCACCAGCCGCGACAGTCGTCGCCAATGCAATCGCAGTTAAAATTCTATTCCTCATCTTGGCCTCCTTGATCAAACTGAATCATTTCGCCAAGAATACGAGAGAGCTCTTCCTCGTCTTTAAACTCAATCTCAATCTTATTCTTTCCACGCGAGCTCTTCACACGCACGTTGGTATTAAAAACCTGACGAAGCACGCGGGCTGCCTTTTTAAAAGACTGAGGGGTTGCAGGCCTCGGCGTCTTAGGTGTCTCTCCGGCAGAAAACAACGGAGCAAGATTTTCTGTCGCTCTTACGGAAAGGCCCTCTGCAACAACCTTCTCTGCAAGTCGAATTCGAGCATCCTCATAGGGAACTGCAAGAATCGCACGTGCATGACCAGCAGTAAGTTTACCCTCAAAAATCATCTGCTGAACTACTTCGGGGAGATCGAGAAGACGCAGTGAGTTTGTAATTGCAGAGCGTGACTTGCTTACTGCCTTCGACAATGCCTCCTGGGTCATACCGCTGGCATCGATGAGCTGTCGATAGCCCTTAGCCTCTTCGACGGGATTCAGATCTGAACGTTGAAGGTTTTCGATAAGAGCTAGAGCCAGCATCTCTTCATCATTTACCTCTTTAATGATGACTGGCAATTCTTCAAGGCCAGCAAGCTTTGACGCCTGGTAACGACGCTCACCAGCGATGATCTCATAGCCGTTTCCATGCTTGCGAACCAAAAGCGGCTGCAAAACGCCATGTTCTTGGATTGACTCGCTCAACTCGCGAAGTTCAGTTTCGTTAAAGTGAATTCGCGGCTGATTAGGGTTGGGAACGATATCCTCAATAGGTAGTTTTGTTTCAGATGGAGCATTTGAAGCCGATGCAGCCGAACCGCCGGTCTCATACTCGGCCTCTGAAACCAAAGCATTCAGTCCACGTCCCAATCCGCCACGTTTCTTTACACTAGGCACGCTTGATCACCTCTTTTGCAAGGTTCATATATGCTTTTGCACCCTTATTTTGAGGTGCATAGGTAATTACTGGTTCTCCAAAAGACGGAGCTTCGGAGATTTTTACCGTACGGGGGATTAGCGTCTTAAACGCCTTATCACCAAAGTACGATTGAACCTCCTCAACAACCTGATTCGATAGTGAAGTACGCGAGTCATACATGGTCATAAGCACACCATAGGTGTCTAAGCCCTTGTTCAGCCTTGATTTGACCATCTTCATTGACTCAAGCAGCTTCGTAACGCCCTCGAGTGCGTAATATTCGCACTGGATCGGAATCAAAACGCTGTCTGCTGCGGTCAAAGCGTTGATAGTAAGCAGGCCGAGCGAAGGAGGACAGTCAATGAAAATAAAATCGAACTCGTCCTGAATCGGCTCAAGCAAATCTTTGAGGCGGGTTTCACGTGCAATTGCGCTTACGAGCTCAATTTCGGCGCCTGCAAGCTGAATTGTAGCTGGAATTACGAATACCTTTTTGCAATTTGTATCAAGAACAAGTGATTCTGCCGGCACATCATTCAACAATGCATCATAGATGCAGTGATCAAGGTCTTCTTTTTCAATTCCGAATCCACTGGTGCTGTTTCCCTGCGGATCAAAATCGACAACCAGTGTCTTACGACCCTGCTCACCCAGTGCTGCTGCAAGGTTTACAGCCGTCGTTGACTTACCGACGCCGCCTTTTTGATTGATGATTGCAATGATACGCGTGTCTTTTGCGCTCTTTGAACGCTTAACGTCGCGAAATCCCACGGTCCCTCCTGGTGTGTATTAAAGCTGTCAAACGGAGGATGTTTCACGTGAAACATTCCGAATCGATATCAACCGCCATGTTTCACGTGAAACACTGCAAGTTGTTAGTATCCATTATGTTTCACGTGAAACATCTAGGCAAGCGGATTCTTCTTTGCCACGCCATTTGCACGAGGCAATGAAACGGATGCTGGATGACTCTTCTTAAGAACAATGAACTCCCTGTGACCCAAGCCTTCAGGCAAATCAATTGTGTCATTCAGAAGCAAAGTGAAGCCGCAAATCTTAGCTGCTGACATGCCGGAAGCAAGCTCCTCATCCGAAGGATTGCCCTTGGTTATAACAAATAGCCCTCCATCCTTCAGATACGGAGCCGCATACTCAACAAGAATCGGTAGAGGGGCCAGTGCGCGGGCGGTTACAACAGAGAACTGCTTCTTATGGCTCCGAGCATATTCTTCAAGACGATCATGAACCGCATGGGCATGTTTCAATCCAAGAGCATGGACAAAGGAATTTACCGCATCAACCTTCTTGCCAACAGAGTCAATATAAGTAGCTTTACGATGCGTGGTTATGGTTAATGGAATACCAGGGAAGCCCGCACCTGTTCCCATATCGAGCAAAGCTCCCTCAGGAGCCTTGTTGATATAGGGGAGCAAAACAAGTGAGTCGAGGATATGAAGTACTGCAGCATCTTCTACGTTAAGAATACGGGTGAGATTGGTTGTCTTATTTGTTTCTAGAACCAAATCCAAATGCTGAATACATTTCCTCAGCTCAACATCAGTTACGCTCAAGGAATACTCTTTGCAATAGAAAGCTAGACGACTCAACATCTCGTCAGCTTGCTGATCAGTAATTACTAACAACGAAAGCTCCTTTCTGACAAAAATCAGCGTATCGAGAACTTTTGACAAAAAAAGGGGACGTGGAAACCACGTCCCCTTAGCATAAACTCGAGTAGATTATCGAGCAACAATCACCACATGGCGATCAGGGTCAGAACCCTCAGAATGAGTATCGACGGCATCATTGCCACGAAGTGCAATGTGAACCAGTCGACGCTCGTAGGCATTCATGGGCGGAAGCGAAACACTCTTATGAGTGCGAATGGCACGCTCGGCAGCAGACTGAGCCATGGAGGCAACCTTGTCCTGACGGCGGCTCTTGTATCCCTCGACGTCCACTACAACCGGATACCTAAAGCCAAGTTTGCGGCTCACCAGCAAAGAGAACATAACCTGAAGGGCATCAAGGGTGCGACCATGACGGCCAATGAGAACAGCAAGGTCGGGAGCCGTTACATCCAAAATCAGCTCACCTTCGTCGCCCTCATACTCATCGATAGGAGAGTTGGCGGCATCGAAGTGCGAAAGGATGGAACGCAGGATGGAAATAGCAACATCGGCAATGGTGTCGAGCTCCTCATCGGTCAGCTCTTCACCAGCCTTGTAGCGCTGTGCAATCTCGGGATAATCGCCCGCGACCTGCGGGGCAACCTCCTCAAGCATATCCTCGATGATCTCTTCAGACATAACGTACTCCAAAAGTTAGGTACCTAAATAAGATTGATATCCCACTACTTCTTCTTGTGCGGGCGCGGCTTCTTCTCTCGACGAGTGACCTCAACCTGCAGCGGAGCGTTCTTAAGACGCTCCTCCTCATCGGCCTTCGCCTTGTCGATGACCTTCTGCGTCACAAAAATCTGCTGGATAACCTGCCAAGCAGACGAGACGTCGTAGTACAGCAGAACACCAACGGGAAGGCTCCAGCCCATCCAAAGCATCATGACCGTCATGACAACGGCCATCATACGCATGCTCTGAGCCTGCTGGCCGGTCTGGTTGCGCGACATATAGAGCTGCGGAATCAGGGTCAGGACGGCGAACAGGATCAGGCAAACCAGCGCAGGCAGTGCAACCATAAAGCCATCGGCAAAGGAAGCACTCGGCGTGGTGGTCAGGTCGGGCAGGATGTTGAAGAACGAGAACGTGCCGTCGTTAAAGTACTGCGGCAGGTTGCGCAGCAATGTAAACAGGGCGAACAGGATAGGCATCTGAATCAGCAGCGGCAGACAGCCAGCCATGGGGTTGAACTTGTTCTCGCTGTAGAACTTCTGCATCTCCTCGGCCTGACGCTGGGGATCGTCGGCATAGCGCTCCTGGATCTCGAGCATCTTGGGCTGCAGCACCTGCATGCGAGCCGTCGACTTGGTCGACTTGAGCATGAGCGGCGTCAGCAGCAGACGGATGATGACCACCAGGATGATGATGGACAGGCCCCAGTCGACCGCAAAGGTCTGGATGAGCTTGAGCAGCTCGAAAAGGATGTTAACGATCCAATCCCACATGTAAGTTTTCCTCCGATAGCGAGTGCCCGCTAGGGCACAGGGTCATAACCGCCGACGTGCAGGGGATTGCAACGAGCGATGCGCCTCACGGCAAGCCAGCAGCCTCTCAAAACACCGTGCTTCTCAATCGCCTGGATGGCGTATTGCGAGCACGTTGGGTAATAAATGCAGGCGTCAGGCAATAAGGGCGAAATAACCTGTTGATATATGCGAATAGGAGCGATGGCAACACGTCGCAAAACGTGATTGCTCATCGCTCCTCCCCGGCAACGCCGGCGCGCTTCATAAGCGAACGCAACGCCTTGTCCATCTCCTGCGGCGAGGAAACCCTCGTCTTGGGAGTTGCAAACAAGATGATGTCATAACCCGCAACGGGAAATCCGCAGCTGCGGGCGGCCTCGCGCATCACACGCTTAGATCGGTTGCGCACGACGGCACAACCGAGTCGCTTAGCACCAACGAAGGCGACCCTTCCGGAGTCGCCTTCGCCAACCGATTCACATATGGTCATTCGAATCAGAGGGTGATTGAAACGACGCCCCTGACTGAACACATGCTCGAAATCTTGCCGAGACTTAATAGTCTTCATGCGAGATGTGTGTATCGCTGCTAGACAGTGAGACGCTTGCGGCCCTTGGCGCGACGACGGGCGAGCACGGCACGACCACCCTTAGTGGCCATACGGGCACGGAAGCCATGGGTCTTGGCACGCTTACGCTTATTAGGCTGATACGTACGCTTCATCTTAAGTTCCTCCTGCTGCATTTCGAGTGTCCGCGGGGACGCGGACGCAGATATAGACACGTGAGCTTGAAGATTGTAGGGAAATCAATGTTCAAATGTCAAGAAATCAAAGGTAAAAGGTTGCGCAGTTCACACGGTTCCCCCATAAGCACAACCGAAATTTGCGCCTCATGGCAGCCTTTCACGATATTTCATCGAGTTTTCAACAGGTCATGTTGGCAATGTTGAGAACTTTTCGCCCATTTTCCAAAGTTTTCAACAAGTTTTGAAAAGTTGTCGAAAGATGAGAAACGTTGCACGGTGAGCTACTATTTGTTCGAAACCTTTTGAAAGATTGCGAGCGGCATGTCTGACGACTTTTACACCATGGTCGATTCCGGAGACCCGGCACCCGACAACGAGCACATCACCGGCGTGCGCGAAGAGCGTGCGGAAGGCGAGCAGACGACCACGCAGGCGCCAAAAGCCATGTACGCCGCGCGCATCGCCGTCTATGACGACATGCTGTCGACACCGCGGGTGATCGTCATTGATCCGCAAGATGTCCGCACGTATTTGGAAGAGACGACCAACACCGTCTACCAGTGCATGAAAGAACAAGGTGGCCATATCTCGCTCATGGTCATCCGCGAGATTGTCGAAAACTTTATCCACGCACACTTTGCCGAGCCCATCATCTCGATTCTGGACGGCGGAGACACCATCCGCTTTGCTGACCAAGGACCCGGCATCGACGACAAGGAACGTGCTTTCGACTTTGGCGTTACCAGCGCAAACAGCAAGATGAAGCGCTATATCCGTGGAACCGGAGCAGGGTTTCCCATGGTGCAGGAGTATTTGGAAAACGCCGGCGGTGCCGTATCCATCGAGGACAACATGGGCAACGGCACCGTGGTTACGGTAAGCCTGAACCCTAAACGCGTGCAGGAAATCGAGCGTGCCGGCGGACGCGGCGCTGCCGTGCGGCCCGAGACGGAGCAGCCCACATATCCCCTGCCGGGAGCTTTTGCGCAGCAGCCCATGGCAACGCAGCAGATGCAGCCCACCGTGGGACAGATGCAGCAGCCCGGAATGCCTCCTACACAAGAACCCCAAGCGGCATCGATGTCGATGCCGCCAAGCATGCCAGAGGCCGTGCCGCTGGCGGATCAGGATGCAGCAGCAATGCAGCAGGCGACGGGCGCACCGGGTGGCCAGCAAATGGGCTATCAGCCGTACCAACAAGGATATCCATATCAGCAGATGCGGCCACTGGGGTACGGCCAGCAGTTCCCGCAGCAGTACCAGCAAGGATATCAGCAGCCGTACCAGCAGATGCCGCAGCAGCAGTACAACCCCTGGGCCCAGCAGATGCCTCCGCAGCCTTACCAACAGTGGCCTCAAAGTTTTCAACAGCAAATGCCACCGATGCAGAGTTCTCAACAACCAGCAGCTCAAATGATGTATCCTAATGCAGCAAATCAGCATGCGCAGCCACAACCGGACGTGTTCGTAAGCGATCGCGGCAACGCCGCGCTGGGCTATCTGGCGCAAAATCAAGCGTGCGGTGCAACCGATCTGGCGAGGGCGTTTGGAAACTCGGCCCCCACTTGGTCACGCACGCTCAATGACTTGGCGCAGGCCGGCTTGGTCATCAAGCATGGCCAGAAATACCATCTGACCGAACTCGGCGCCGCTCGCGTGCGAGCTCAGAGCTAAAGAACGGGAGAGACAGTGGACGAGGAAGCAAGCATCATCCTGGGGGATGCCATCGCCTTTTGCCAGCGCGACGGCCAAGATGCACGCCTCATCAACATGCTGGGGCAATCGCGCGCCATAAGCCTGACCGAAGATACGCTCACGATCGAGGCCCCCTCGCGCTTTGCCATCGCGCAGCTCAAAAAGCATCAGCCGACTATTGAGGCCTATCTGGAAGAAATCGCCTTTGCACCGATCGCGCTCGACATCGTGGCACCGCAAGGCGCCGCGACGGAATCCGCTGCCGCCACGGCGCCCGCCACGGCTCCCGCTGCTTCCCCGGCGGTGCCGGCCTCCGCAGGCGACGCGTCGACGGTCGAGCACCAGCACAGCGATGTTTCCCGTGAAACCATGGCACCGTTGCCGACCGCGGCGGCGACGCCAACGAACGCGCCCGTCACGCACATGCCCATCGCTCACGACGCAGCGGCGGGCGCGGATTCGGGCATTGCAATCAAGAACACGCTCTCGGCCGACGATTTTCGTCGCATGATGAACCAGATGAAGGGCGGGGCGCCGACTAAATCCACGCAAGCCGCGACCCCCACCTCACCCATGCCAGCACCGACCGTGCCGGCCGAGCAGAATACGGATGGAGCCCCGCTCGCCGCGAACTCAAAATTTACCTTTGAGAACTTTGTCTACGGCCCCGAAAACAGCCATGCCTATCGCTCGGCACTCAAGTTTGCCGCCCTCGCGGACGAGCGCGGCACATGCACATCACTGTTCATCTACGGCAAATCGGGCCTGGGCAAGACGCACCTGCTGCTTGCCATCAAAAACGAGCTCGCCGAGAAGTCGCCCGAGATCAAGGTCAAGTATGCCAACTCCCAGGCATATCTGGACGACCTGATGACCGAGTTCGACCGTCAAAAGAAGAGCAACGCTCCCATCATGCAGGCGTACCACGGCGTGGACGTGCTCATCATCGATGACATCCAAAACATCATCGGCAAGCGCGCGAGCGTGGACTACTTTTTCCAGCTCATGGACGAGTTCATCCGCAACAACAAGAAGGTCGTCATCGCGGCAGACCGCGCCCCCAAGGACCTAAGCATGGACGAGCGTCTGACCAGCCGCTTCAACGCCGGCATGCTCTGCCTGGTTGCAGAGCCCAGCTACGAGATGAAATACAAGATCTTGCAGCGCTATTACGAGAACACCATCGTCGCCGCCCCCGAGGCAGGCGACGACTCGCTGCTGGCGGCCTATGGGGGCGACGGCGGGCACCTGACCGACGAACACTTTAAACACATGGCCGAGGTCTCGGGCACCAACATCCGCGAACTCGAGAGCTTTTGCGAGCGCTGCGCCGGCGAGGCGGGTGACCGCGAGCGCGAGGGCGGGGAGCTCACCTTTGACGATATCGACGCCATCGCCAGCCAGTACTTCGACACATCGGCCAAAAAGATCAACGTCCAGACGGTTCAGTCCGTCATCGAAGAGCAGTACGGCGTGACACACGAGGAGCTCATCGGCCCGCGTCGCAACGCCAATATCGCCAAAGCACGCCATATCGCTATCTACCTGGCCATCGAGATGTGCGAAATGACGACCACGGCGGTGGGCGCCGAATTTGGCAACCGCAACCACTCGACCGTCAGCACGAGCTACAAAAAGGTCCAGAAGATGATCCAGGAAGACCGCACCGTCACCGAAGACCTCAAGTCACTGCGCGATAAAATTACACTGCGCTCGTAGGGAAATAGAGACACCTGTTGAAAACTTGTCGAAACCACGGGCATAAGGTGTTTAAAACCCAACCCGCGGTGATGAAAAGTTTTGCGCAGGTTTTGAACGTGGAAAACCACCCCCGTTGCACACAGGTTGCTGTCGATTCTCTTTCTGGGTCTGACCTGCGTCTTTGGGAGTAATCAACAGTTTCGTCAGTGCTATTACTATTATTAAGATATTTATATCTATAGAAAGGTATTAAAAGATGAAGTTCACCGTCAGCCAGAGCTCGCTTACACAAGCCATCGGCGTCGTTATGAAGGGCGTCGCTTCGGCATCCACCCTTCCCATCCTGTCGGGCGTGCTCGTCAAGGCGCAAGACGGCATCTTGGAATTCCAGACCTCTAACTACACCATCTCGATCCGTCATCGCATCGCGGCACATGTCGAAGAAGAGGGCGAGATGGTTATCCCTTGTAAGATGCTCTCCAATATCACCAAGACCCTCCCCGATGCCCCGGTCACCTTTGAGCTGTCCGAGCGCCAGGTGCTGATTGGTTGTGAGAAGAGCTCTTTCCGCCTGAACACGCTCGATGCCAATGACTTCCCCGAGTTTCCGGCCTATGCCATCGAGAGCGCCGTGGAACTGCCGACCGATATCTTGTCCGAAATGGTCGGCCGCGTGTGGCGCGTCACCTCGACTGACAAGGCCCGCCCCATCCTGGGTGGCGTGCACATGAAGGTCGAGAACAACACCGTGCGCCTGGTGGCGACCGATTCCTTCCGCTTGGCCGTGTGCGATACGCAGGTCGAGACCTCAACCCTCGAGGGCTCCTTTGAACTCAACGTTCCGGCCGACGCCTTTAACGACGCGCTGAACATCATGGCCAGCCAGGCGACCATCATGATCGGGGCTACCGACACCCAGGTCGTCTTTGAGGCCGGCAACACCACCTACGTGTCGCGCCGCATCGAGGGCGTGTACCCCAACTACAAGCAGCTCATCCCCGATTCGTGCGTGACGAGCGTCAAGATCGACGTCGCCGCCTTTAACGCCGCCCTCAAGCGCGTGGCCGTTATCGCGAGCGCCAACCCCGCCGTCAAGTTCGAGATCGATGTCGAGAACGGGCAGATGGGCCTGTCCTCCATTTCCAATGACCAGGACCTTGCGCAGGAGACGATCGATGTCGAGGCCGAGGGCGAGTCGGGCACCATCGCCTTCAACTACCACTACATCTTCGGGTGCCTCAATGCCCTGTCCAAGGAGAAGGAGATCACGCTGGAGCTCAAGAGCTACTCGCAGGCGGGCATCTTCAAGTCCTACGACAAGATCAACTACCTGTACCTGGTCATGCCGGTCCGCATCTAGCAACTGCCCTATGACCATGTTCGCCCGCGATCTTTCCGTCGCGCACTACCGCAGCTTCGATAGCTATCGCCTTGCCCTGGACGAGGGCGTGACGATACTTGCGGGACCCAACGCGGCGGGAAAGACCAATCTCATAGAGGCGCTGCAGCTGCTGACGAGCGGCGCCTCGTTTAGGCATCCGACCGCAGCCGAGCTCGTCCATGACGGCGTGGGCTCGTGCAAGGTCGAGCTGAGGCTCGAGGGCGACGGCCGCGTGCTTGATATGGGATTGAGCGCGGAGGACGGTAAACGCTCGTTTAGCCGCAACGGCAAGAGATGCTCTGCCGCCGGTGTGCGCGGGGTTCTGCCGAGCGTGCTGTTTTGCCCCGACCATCTGGACATGGTTAAGCGAGGCGCCAGTGTGCGCCGCGCCGCCCTCGACGACTTTGGCATGCAACTGAGCGCACGCTATGCCGATCTTGCGAGCACCTATGGTCGCTGCGTGACCCAGCGTAACGCCTTGCTCAAGGAGGCCTGGTGCTGCCGCGAGATGCTCGGCGCGTGGAACGATTCGATTGCCCGCGCGGGCGCGGCTCTGCTCGTGCACCGGTTGGCCCTGCTCGACCGGCTGGCGGGCCATGTGCGTACTGCCTACGGGCAAGTGGCGTCCGGTGAAGCCGCCAACGTGTCCTATGCGTCCACGCTGGGGGATTTGCCCCAGGTCGAGGATCGCGAAGAGCTGAAGGGCTGGGCGTACGAGCGCATGCTGGCTGCCCTTGATGAGCGCGCCGACGAGGAAATTCGCCGCGGCGTGACGTTGGTGGGACCGCATCGCGATGAGATTGAGTTTGCCGTGGCGGGCCGCTCCGCCCGTTCATTTGCCAGCCAAGGTCAGCAGCGAACGTTGGTTTTGGCCTGGAAGGTGGCGGAGGTGGCCGTGGCTCGCGATGTCCTGGGCACCGCTCCGCTGCTGCTTTTGGATGACGTGATGAGCGAACTCGACGGCGAGCGCCGCGGTGCTTTTCTGCGGTTGATCGGCGATGATATCCAGACGGTCATAACCACGACCAACCTGGGGTATTTTACCGATGACCTGCTTGATCGAGCCAAGGTGGTGAGCATGGGTGAGACGTGCTAATTACGAGCGCGAGAGCGAGACGGTCGCCTTCAGTGGGTTTTTGAACGCAGAGCGCCAGCGCATCCTGGCGGCCGCGACACCTGAGCGCCGTGCGCAGATGGAGGCTGCAGAGGAATCTCGTGCGGTCTATCGCGCGTGGAACGCGGTGTGCTCGGGCACGCGCGAGGGGCGCCATGTGACGGGCCTGCGCTACCTGCCCGAGTCCAATGAGCTGCTGGTGTACCTCGACTCGCCCTCGTGGACGCAGGAAATGACGCTGTTGCGCGAGATCATCCGCGCGCGCATGGAGCGCGCCGGTGCACATGTGGACGGCCTGGTGTTCAAAACCACCGCGCCCGGTCACACGCCGCCCGCCGCCAAGGAGCGCCTGCGCCCGGCGACGACTGAGCGCCCGCCGGCTCCGCACGCCGACCTCAGTGAGGCCGAGCGCACCGAGATTGAGTGCCAAGTGGCGCCCATCGAAGACCAAAAACTGCGCGAGGCCCTCGAGAACGCCATGAGAGCCAGCGCCGAGTGGGCCAAGGGCGTGCAAAGCAAAAAAGAGCCTTAAATCGCATCTGGTGGCCTTGTAGAGCCAAATACCCTCGTTCCCGAGGGTATTTTTTTACGATAAACTAGTAAGGCTGTACACATTTTCTTGACTGAAGGAGGACGTGTGGCAAACGAAAACGATTACGATGGCGGCGAGATTAAGATTCTCGAAGGTCTCGAGGCCGTTCGTAAGCGCCCGGGCATGTATATCGGCTCGACGAGCGCCAGCGGTCTGCATCACCTGGTGTGGGAGATCGTTGACAACTCCGTCGACGAGGCCATGGCCGGTTTCTGCACCGAGATCCAGGTGACGGTCCACGCCGACAACTCCATCACGGTCGTCGACAACGGGCGCGGCATCCCCGTCGACGAGCACCCTGTTAAAAAGATCCCGACGCTCGAGGTCGTCATGACGATCTTGCACGCCGGCGGTAAGTTCGATAACTCGGCCTATAAGGTCTCGGGCGGCCTGCACGGCGTTGGCATCTCCGTCGTCAACGCACTGTCCAAGCGCGTGGTCGTTCAGGTTCGTCGCGACGGCAACACCTACGAGATGGAGTTCTCGCGCGGCAAGACCGTCAAGAAGATGGAGGTCGTGGGCACCTCGGATTCGACGGGCACCACCGTCACCTTCTGGCCCGACGACGAGATCTTCGAGACCTGCATCTACGATTTCGATACGCTGCACAACCGTCTGCAGGAGACGGCGTTCCTCAATAAGAACCTCAAAATCGTGCTGACCGACGAGCGCGAGGCGACTCCCCATGTGGAGGAGTTTTGCTACGAGGGCGGCATCATCGACTTCGTCAAGTTCCTCAACGAGGGCAAGGACGTCCCCGAGGCCTTTAAGGAGCCTATCTACATCGAGGGCAAATCGGACTCGGACGCACCTGTGGCCAAGATGGGCGAGGTCGAGGTTTCCCTGCAGTGGAATAGCGGTTACGGCGAGAACGTCATGTCGTTTGCCAACGACATCTACACCCCCGAGGGCGGCATGCACCTTGAGGGCTTCCGCACCGCGCTCACCCGCGTGATCAACGACTACGCGCGCAAGCAGAACCTGCTCAAGGAAAAAGACGCCAACCTGACCGGCGACGATGTACGCGAGGGCCTTTCGGCCGTTATCTCGGTCAAGCTGCCCGACCCGCAGTTTGAGGGCCAGACCAAGGCCAAGCTCGGTAGCTCCTATATGCGAGCGCTGACGCTCAAGATCGTGACCGACGGCCTCGCCGATTACTTGGAGGAGCATCCCAAGCCCGCTCGCGAGATCGTCAAGAAGGCGCAACAGGCCTGCAAGGCGCGCAACGCCGCCCGCAAGGCGCGCGAGGCGACCCGCCGCAAGAGCCTGCTCGAGACGGCGTCCCTGCCCGGTAAGCTCGCCGACTGCTCGGTGCGCGATGCCGAGCTGACCGAGCTCTTCATTGTAGAGGGCGACTCGGCAGGCGGTTCGGCCAAGGACGGCCGCCGCCGAGACATCCAGGCGATTCTGCCCCTGCGCGGCAAGATTTTGAACGTCGAACGCGTTGGTGACCATCGCGCGTTCTCGAGTGACACCATCCAGTCGCTGATTACCGCGATCGGTTGCGGCGTCACGACGAGTGCCGGCGACGGCGGCGATTTCGATATCACCAAGGCGCGCTACCACAAGATCATCATCATGACCGATGCAGACGTCGACGGCGCGCATATCCGCATCCTGCTGCTGACGTTCTTCTACAAGTACATGCGTCCGCTGATCGATGCCGGCTACGTCTATGTTGCCTGCCCGCCCATCTTTGGCATTAAGGTGCGCAACAAGATCCACTACGTGTATCCCAACGGCCGCCAGCCCGAAGACGAGATCCTGCGCGACACCATCCAGAGCCTGGGCCTGAACCCCGACGATAGCGACGAGGACGGCAAGGCCAAGGACGGCAAGATCACCAAAAAGCGCAAGGGCTATACCGTCCAGCGCTACAAGGGCCTGGGCGAGATGGACCCCAAGCAGCTTGCCTCGACGACGATGGACCCCAAGACCCGCATCCTGCAGCGCGTGTCGATCGAGGACGCCGTGGTGGCAGACCGCGCCGTGCGCGAGCTGATGGGTTCCGAGGTCGGCTATCGCCGCGAGTACATTGAAAAACATGCGCATGACGCGCGTTTCCTTGACGCTTAAGAGGAGGTAACGTGGCAGACGATATCAACAATAACGAGGGTATGGACGAGGCCGGCGATGCCGGTATGCCCGATGATCTGAAGCGCCTGCTTGCCCGTGCTGAGCAGGGCGAGGACGGCGATCCGGACGCCTATAACCCCGATGCCGATGATGATGAGGAAGAAGACGACGCCGAGCTCGAGGAGAGCTTTGGCGAAGTCGATCGCGGCGCCTCGGCCGGCGAGGATATCAACGGCGGCCAGCTCCAGATTTCGGAGTTCGGTCGCGAGATGAAGCAATCGTTCATCGAGTATTCGATGTCGGTTATCACGGCGCGTGCCCTACCGGACGTGCGCGATGGCTTAAAGCCGGTGCACCGCCGCATTCTGTACGCGATGAACGAGAGCGGCATCTACCCCAACCGCCCGCACAAGAAGTCAGCTTGGACGGTCGGCGAAGTTATCGGTAAGTACCACCCGCACGGTGACTCCGCGGTCTACAAGGCCATGGTCCGCCTGGCACAGTGGTTCTCCATGCGCACGCCGCTCATCGACGGTCACGGCAACTTCGGTAACATCGACGGCGACGGCGCCGCCGCCATGCGTTACACCGAGAGCCGCCTGGCAAAGCCCGCCATGGAACTGCTGCGTGACTTGCAGAAGGATACCGTCGACTGGCAGCCCAACTACGACGAATCACTCGCCGAGCCCGTGGCGCTGCCTGCGCGCTTCCCCAACCTGCTGGTCAACGGCAGCCAGGGCATCGCCGTCGGCATAGCCACCAACATCGCTCCGCATAACCTCACCGAGGCGATCGAGGCCACCTGCTACCTGATCGACAACCCCGACGCCACCGTCGACGAGCTCATGCAGATCATGCCCGGTCCGGACTTCCCCACCGGCGCCATCATCATGGGCAGCGCCGGCATTAAGCAGAGCTACGAGACCGGCCGCGGCTCCATTACCGTGCGCGCCAAGGCACACGTTGAGTCCACCAAGACCGGTCGCAGCCGCCTGGTCTTCACCGAGATTCCCTACATGGTCAACAAGGGCACCCTGCAGGAGAAGATTGCCCAGCTCGTCAACGACAAGCGCATCGAGGGCATCTCGGATATGCGCGATGAGTCCAACCAGAAGGGCATCCGTCTGGTCATCGAGCTCAAGAAGGGTGTCATTCCGCAGGTCGTGCTCAACAATCTGTATAAGTACACCTCGCTGCAGACGACCTTTGGCGCCAACAACCTGGCACTCGTCAACGGCGTTCCCAAATGCCTGAGCCTGCGCGAGATGCTGCAACACTACATCGACCACCAGGTCGATGTAGTCACCCGCCGCACCCGCTTCGACCTTAAGAAGGCCCAGGCGCGTGCCCATATCCTCGAGGGCTACCTGATGGCCCTTGACCATATCGACGAGGTCATTAGCATCATCCGCTCCTCGCAGACCGACTCCGAGGCCAGCAGCCGCCTGATCGAACGCTTTGGCTTTACGCCCGAGCAGACCACGGCCATCCTCGAGATGAAGCTGCGCCGCCTGACCGGCCTGGAGCGCGACAAGATCCAAGAAGAGTTGGACGGCCTGCGCCGCGCCATCGCCTACTACGAGGACCTGCTGGCGCATGAGGAGAAGATCCTGGGCGTCATCAAGGAAGAGATGCGCGAGATCTCCAAGAAGTTTGGCGACAAGCGCCGCACCGAGATTAGCCAGGTTGAGAAGGACCTGGATGTCGAGGACCTCATCGCCGACGAGGACATGGTCGTGACCATCACCCACACCGGCTACGTTAAGCGTATCCCGGTGGCTGCCTACCGTGCCCAGAAGCGCGGAGGCAAGGGCGTGTCGGGCGTCAACCTCAAAGAGGACGATGTTATCGACGAGATGTTTATCGCGTCCACGCACGAGTACGTGCTGTTCTTCTCGAGCAAGGGCAAGGTCTATCGCCTGAAGGTGCACGAGCTGCCGGTGGGTACGCGCCAGGCGCGCGGTACCGCGATCGTCAACCTGCTGCCCTTTGAGGACGGCGAGAAGATCGCGAGCGTCATCAGCTGCCGCGAGTTCCCGGCCAACGAGTACCTGATGTTTGCCACTAAGAGCGGCATGGTCAAGAAGACCGTGATGAGCGCATATGACCGCAGCCGTCGCGACGGCCTGATCGCTATCAACCTGCGTGACGACGACGCGCTGCTGAACGTGCGCCGCGTGCGCGAGGGTGACAAGATTATCCTGGCCACCACCGCGGGCAAGACGATCATGTTCTCCGAGGAGCAGGTGCGCGCTACCGGCCGCGACACCAGCGGCGTTCGCGGTATCGGCATGAAGGACGGCGTGAGCGTTCTGGGCATGGAAGTCACTAACGGCAACGGCGATCTGTTCGTCATCACCGAGCGCGGCTACGGCAAGCGCACGCCGGTTGCGGACTACCCGGAGCAGAATCGCGGCGGCCAGGGCGTCTACACCATCCAAATGACCGAGCGTAAGGGTAACCTTGCGGCCATGAAGACGGTGGGTCCGCAGCACGAGCTGTTCATCGTGACGGAGGGCGCGACGGTCATTCGCGTCAAGACCGACGAGATCAGCCAGACTGGCCGCGCCACCCAGGGCGTCAAGATGATGACCGTCGACGACAACGACCGCATCTGCGCCGTAGCCCGCATGACGGCCGCCAAAGAGAAGCCCGAAGGCGAAGCCACAGAAAACGACTCTGCCCCCGAAGAAGCCCCTGTCGATCTAGGCGACGGCAACGACATGCCAGAAGATCTCCTAGACGAGTAAGAGGCCCTAGCTGGTAAATAATTATCAGACCCCATATATCGGCGG
>URDZ01000015.1:0-26311 GCA_900546725.1 uncultured Collinsella sp.
GACGCCTGGGGCTGGCAGTCTAGGTGGTACGAAAAATTGTCCGCACCCCCTTCTTTGCACCGTCTTGGTGTTCCGGGGACAGGTATGTTTGCACCACCTTGGTGTTCCGGGGACAGGTATGTTTGCACCACCTTGGTGCAGATTAACCTGTCCCCCTTGCTCTAAATCGGGTATAAAAGCGTGCAGTATATCGAACGAAAGGCAATTTGCATGAATGACTTTATGAAGGGTCGCAATGGCGCCGACGAGCTCACCATCGTGATGGGTTTTGTCGGCATCGTCATCGCAATGATCGGATCGATGGCCCGCATCCAGTGGCTCAGCTGGATTGCCATCGCCGTCATCGTGATTGGCGTGCTGCGCGGCCTGTCCAAAAATACCGATGCACGTCGCAAGGAGAACGAGGCCTTTGTCGCTGCGACCGCCAATGTCCCCGGCTTGGGCAAGTTCGTCGCCAGTTTGGGTGGCGGCGCTGCAGCGGCCAGCACCTCACGCGCGGCCGGCACCAGCAAGGAGGACTTTGAGCGTGCCAAACGCACGGCTAAGAAGATGTGGAAGGGCCGCAAGACCACGGCATACCTCAAGTGCCCCAACTGTGGCCAGATGCTCTCCGTCCCCAAGGGCAAAGGCAAGATCCGCGTCACCTGCCCCAAGTGCCACGCCAAGATGGAAACGCGCTCCTAGCGCCCGCACGCGGGACAAATAAATCAGGTTTGTTTGTCCCAAATCTTAAGTATTTGTTCGATAAAAAAGCCGAGGCCTCGTGTTGAGACCTCGGCTTTTTGTATGCGGCAACGGAGCTGTCCCTTTGTCTCGTCTACGCCACGCCGTCGCGGGCCAGCTCCTCGGCAAGCGCTTCGGCTGGCATGGCCATAATCGCGTCGAGCTCGGCGTCCACCTCGGGAATACGCTTCACCTTGAGCTTGCGCACCAAATCGCCACGGCACATCACGTGCGTCGGCTCACGCAGGGCACACAGATCATCCAGAGGATTCTTACGCGTCACCAGGATATCGGCTGCCTTGCCACACTCGATTGTGCCGGTCTCGCCACCCAGGCCCAGTAGCTCGGCATTGACCTGCGTAGCCGTATGCAGTGCGAAGGCGTTGCTCACGCCCACGTACTTGGCAAAGTAAGCCACCTCGCGCCACATGTCGTACTGCGTCACGAACGGGCAGCTCGAGTCCGTGCCCAGGCCCACCTTAACGCCGGCTTCCAGCGCCGCGCGAGCGCTCTCGATAATGCCCGAGCACACGATGTCACCGTTCTTCTTTTGCGTGTCGGTCGAATGGGTCTTTTCCGGATCGAGCAGTACAAACGGCAGTGCGGGGCTGATTGTGCAGGTCACGCTCGGCGCGCGTCCCTCGAGCTGTGTTCCCGCGGCGCCGCGGTACAGCTCCAGGATCTCGGGGGTCATCGGAGCGCCGTGCTCGATTGTGTCGACGCCGGCCTGAAGCGCGGCCTTCACACCTTCGGTGCTCTCGACATGGGCCATGACCGGAAGGCCCATATCGTGCGCCGCCTTGCACGCCGCCGCGGCAACCTCCACCGGCATACGCAGCACGCCCGGCTCGCCCACCTCGGTCGCATCGAACACACCGCCCGTTACGAACAGCTTAATGACGTCGGCACCGCGCGCATACAGGTCGCGCACCTGTTCGGCTGCCTCGGCGGGACTGTTTGCCACCTGGGCGAACAAGCCCGCACCATGGCCGCCCGGCACCGTGACGCCCGTTCCCGGCGCCACCAGGCGAGGACCTTGATACTTGCCGGCGTCGATGGCATTACGAACGGCGATGTCGGCAAACAGTGGGTCGCCCGCGCCGCGCACCGTGGTCACGCCGCTTGCCAGTTGTTGTTGGGCGCTGCCCTTAAGAATATGGCGCACGATGGCGCGCCCCACGGGATTATCGAGCTTCTTCATCAGCGCGCCTGCATCGCCCGCCGAAACCGGCTTGCCCGAACCGCACAGATGCACATGCATATTGATGAGGCCTGGCATGAGATACGCACCTGCCAGGTCGATGACCTCGGCACCTGCAGGCGCCTGCGCCACAGCACTCGGCCCCATCCACGTGATGACACCGCGCTCAACGGCCACGGCCATGTCGGGCTGCGGCTCCATATGTTCCGAACCATCTAGGATGGTCGCATTGATAAACAACGTGGAACGATCGGCAGACGCCATATCGAGCTCCTCCCTCACGATTAACTTGAACATTTGTCCATTATCACCTAGTCCCGTTGGATTACCGCAGACGCATCGGTTAACGGAGGGAAGAGGGGATGTGGGGGACGGAATACGTTGCAGTCCCACCCCAGCGACACCAGGGAAATGTCTCGATCTGTAACAGTTACGGGCCCAAACAGCCGCCAAACGTTACAGATTGAGACAAAGTCAGGGCAGCAGAGCGACACCAGTAACATCCCCTACTCCCACTCCTGCTCGTAGATGTTGAGCGACTTTACGTACCGCCCCTGGGCGCCCATGATGTCGCGGACCAGACGCAAGAAGAAACTGATGCACAAGGTGTCAAAGCCATCCTGCAGGTCCTCCGGATGCACCGCACCAGGCCCATCGACCGCCGTGTCACTCAGGCGTGCGATGTCATACAGATAGAGTTGTCCCGCCGTCAGCCAGACATCGTCGACGCAGGCGAGGCGCACCGCAATCGCGCCGTCGCTCCAATGCTCCTTTTGCACGATATGCGGGTCGTAGACATCAAAGCGACGGTCGGTGCGCGTATCCTTCAGCGCAACCATGCCGTTCGCAGGATCCTTGTCCAAAATGCCAAAGCGCGAGAAATACTGTGTGTCGCGTACCTGCTCGAGCCGCTTGAGCGAGGCAGGCGAAAGCAATGTCGGCGGCTCTTCAACATACAGCTCGAGCAACGTCTTGCCATGGCGATAGGGGCGCTCGAAGAGCAGCCAATCGGTAAATGCCATGTTGTAGGCCATGATTTCGTTTTGCGAAGGCTCGGTGCAATAGCTGAGCCACGGGTCGACAATGATCTCGAACTGTTCACGCGCCGGCTCCAAAAACTGGAACTTCCGCAGCATCCAAAAATGGGCCATGTCGGCAATATCGTTGCCGACGGCTTCGGCCAGCTGCGCTCGATCTAAAGCGTGATCAGTCATGGCATCCTCCTCAAACTGATGGACCTCAATTTGAGCTTACGAGGAGGGTGGGCAGCCACGACCAGCGCGGGCAAAATAGGCCTCCGGCTGCAAACCAGATGCTGACCAAACACTTGACGAAAAGCTTGACCGAAAATGCGCACTGGAACAAAACCGCAGGTAAACATAGGCGGCCAACCCGCCCTTTTGAGCCAAGCGCCCCCGGCCACCACAGAAACAGCAGAGCACCACAGCTCAAGAAGACGCCGAATGGACACTCGCGCGTCGACAAACGAACGAACCGCTCGCAAAGAGTGTCCCCAACGACTAGACAAAAATGACCAGTCATTGGGGACGTTCTTAAATGACTACTTTACAGCTCCAGCGCCTCGGCGACCTCGGCAGCGCAGGCCAGGGCGTCGGCCATGGCGTTCACAACGAGCGAGCTGCCGTTGCGCGCATCACCGGCAACATACACCGGCGCGGCATCCGCGGCGACGCCGTCGACACGCGCCGCAAGATGCGAGTCCTCGGCGGCCATCACAGGCAGCGGACGACCAGCGGTGGCAACAGGCACGCCTACCGCATCGAACACGCCATGCTCAGGACCCGTAAAGCCGCAGGCGATGAGCACCAGCTGCGCCGGCACCTCGTGCTCGGAGCCCGCGATGCGCTCGGGCTTGCCAGCCGACCAATCCAGATCGACCACGCGCAGGCCCGCGGCCGCGCCCTTCTTGTCCAGCAGCACCTCGAGCGTATCCACGCCCCAAGCGCGCATCTCGCCGCCCATGGCAGCGATGGCCTCCTGCTGGCCGTAGTCGGTCTTCTTAACGTTTGGCCACTGCGGCCAGGGGTTGCTCGCCGCGCGCGCATCAGGCGCCGCCGGCAAGAACTCAAACTGGCGCACGCTGCGCGCACCCTGACGTACCGCGGTGCCCACGCAGTCGTTACCGGTATCGCCGCCGCCAATGACCACGACGTCCAGGCCGCACGCGTTCACCACGGGCTCTCCGCCATCGAGCACCGAGACGGTCGAAGCCGTCAGGTAGTCCACGGCGTACACCACGCCCGGGGCATCAATGTTCGCAGCCGAAAGCCCACGCGGAGCACGAGCGCCGGCAGCCACCACGACAGCGTCAAAGCCATCGAGCTTGGCTGCCACCGCAGGGTCCGTCACATCTGCGCTCAGCTCAAACACAATGCCCAGCTCGCGCATGAGCGCCACGCGACGCTCGACCACGGACTTCCCGAGCTTCATGTTGGGAATGCCATACATAAGCAAACCGCCCGGACGGTCGTCACGCTCAAACACCGTCACGCGGGCGCCGCGACGCGCGAGCTCCCATGCTGCCACCAGACCAGCAGGACCGGAGCCCACCACGGCGACCGTGGGTGCGCCCTCCCCCGCCGGCTCAAAGCGACGCGGGCCACCGTTTGCCCATTCGTGGTCGCTGATCGCACGCTCGTTGTCATGGATCGTCGTGGGCTGACCGTCGACCGACCCCAAGTTGCATGCGGCCTCGCACAGCGCCGGGCACACGCGACTCGTGAACTCGGGCATGGGCGAGGTGAGCGACAGACGCTCGGCAGCCTCGTCCCAGCGGCCGCGGTACACCAGCTCATTCCACTCGGGAATCAGGTTGTGCAGCGGGCAGCCGCTCGGGCGTGCCTTGCCAAAGCTCGCGCCCATCTGGCAAAACGCCACGCCGCACATCATGCAACGGCTCGCCTGGGCGCGACGTGCATCGTCATCGAGCTCCACGTACAGCGGATCAAAATCATGGCTGCGCTCCTCCACGGGACGAAGCTCGTGGGTCACGCGATCGATATCAAGAAAAGCACCGGGCTTACCCATGGCACTTACGCCTCCTTCTTGGTCGAAGCAACAGAGCTGGCGGCGGCGGGCACAGCGCCAGCGACACCACCCGCCACATCAAAGCGAGCGACATCGGCGGCGTCGGCGCGACCGGTCACAATGTCAAACGCCAGCTCCTCGGCCTGCTCATGCGTCTTGCCGACGGCCTCGGCGGCGGCGACAATCGCCAGCACGCGCTCGTACTCGGTTGGAATGACCTTCACAAAGTGCTTGCTCATCGTCTCAAAGCTGTAGAGCAGCTTAATGCCGCGCGGGCTCTGCGTCGCGTCCACGTGCTCCTGGATGAGCTCGCGAATCTGCGCCAGCTCACCGGCCGTCGGGGCTTTAAGCTCAACGCTCTCGTGGTTCACACGGGCATCGAGCGTGCCGTACTGGTCAAAGACGTAAGCCACGCCGCCCGTCATGCCGGCGGCGAAGTTCTGCCCGACCTCGCCCAGGATGAGCGCCAGACCTCCCGTCATGTACTCGCAGCCATGGTTGCCGCAGCCCTCGACCACCACGGTGGCACCGGAGTTGCGTACGCCAAAGCGCTGGCCGGCCAGGCCGTTAATGAAGCCGCGACCGCTCGTAGCGCCAAAGAACGCAACGTTGCCCACGATGATGTTCTCGTCGAACTTGTAGGTCGCATGCGGGTTGGGGCGCACCGACACCTCGCCGCCCGAAAGGCCCTTGCCAAAGTAGTCGTTGGCGTCGCCGCACACGTTGAGCGTAATGCCGCGCGGCAGGAAGGCGCCAAAGCTCTGACCGGCCGAACCATCGCAATCGATGGTGATGGAGCCGGCGGGCAGGCCCTCGGGATGCGCCTTGGTCACCGCGTTGCCCAAGATGGTGCCCACGCAGCGGTTGACGTTGGCGATATCGGCGCGAAAGCGAATCGGACGCAGGTGCGCACGGGCATCGGCCGTATAGGGCACAAACAACGTGGAGTCGAGCGTCTTATCGAGCTCGCTGTCCGCAGCCATCTGGGGCAGGAAGTGACGGCCGTCGGCGCCCGGGATGTGGGCACCAAACTCACAGGTCGCGCTTGCCAGCACGGGCGACAGATCGAGCAGGTTGGCCTTGCGGTTGCCCGGGACCTCGATCTGGCGCAGGCACTTGGGATGGCCGACCATCTCGTCGACGGTGCGGAAGCCCAGGCTCGCCATGACCTCGCGCAGCTGCTCGGCAACAAAGAGCATAAAGTGCTCGACGTGCTCTGGCTTGCCGCGGAAGCCGCGACGCAGGCGGCAGTTTTGCGTAGCGATGCCGGCCGGGCAGGTATCCTGCTGGCAGTCGCGCTGCATGAGGCAGCCCATCGAGATGAGCGGCATGGTCGCAAAGCCAAACTCCTCGGCACCCAGCAGGCAGGCGACGGCGACGTCGGTGCCGTCCATGAGCTTGCCATCGGCCTCGAGCACCACGCGTGAGCGCAAACCGTTTTGCAGCAGCGTCTGCTGGGCCTCGGCAAGGCCAAGCTCCAGCGGCAGACCCGCGTGCCAGATAGAGTCGCGCGCAGCGGCACCCGAGCCGCCATTGTGGCCGCTGATCAAAATCTTGTCGGCAGCGCCCTTGGCCACGCCGGTGGCGATGGTGCCGACGCCGGCCTCGCTGACCAGCTTGACCGACACGCGCGCGCCGGGGTTGGCGTTCTTAAGGTCAAAGATCAGCTCTGCCAGGTCCTCGATGGAGTAGATGTCGTGGTGCGGCGGAGGCGAGATCAGGCCGATGCCGGGCGTGGACTGACGGACCTCGGCAATCCAGGGGTAGACCTTCCTGCCGGGCAGGTGACCGCCCTCGCCGGGCTTGGCGCCCTGGGCCATCTTGATCTGAATCTCGAAGGCGCTGCACAGGTAGCGGCTCGTCACGCCAAATCGCGCACTTGCTACCTGCTTGATCGCGGAGTTCTTGGAGTCACCGTTAGCCAGTGGGGTCTCGCGACGCGGATCCTCGCCGCCCTCGCCGGAATTGGAACGGCCGTGCAGGCGGTTCATGGCGATGGCCATGCACTCGTGCGCCTCTTTGCTGATGGAGCCATACGACATGGCGCCGGTGTTAAAGCGGCGGACGATATTGAGCGCAGGTTCCACCTCGTCGAGCGAAACCGGGGTGCGGCCGCTGGCATCAAAGTCGAGCAGGTCGCGCAGGCGCACGGCACGGCCGGTGCGGTGCAGGCGGGCGCTGTACTCCTTAAAGGTGTCGTAGCTGTCCTCACGGCAGGCGGTCTGCAGCAAGTAGACAGTCTGCGGATCGATGAGGTGATCCTCGCCGCCGAGCGGGCGCCACTTAGTCAGACCCAGTGTGGGCAGCTGATCGGGAGCCGGGCTCTTAAGGATGGCGAGCGCGGCGTCGTAGCGTTCGTTCTGCTCGCGCTCGACGTCCTCGACACCCATACCGCCCACACGGCTCACCGTGCCGGCAAAGTACGCGTTGACGAACTCGGGCGTAAAGCCCACGGCCTCGAAGATCTGCGCCGAATGGTAGCTCTGCACCGTGGAGATGCCCATCTTGGACATGATGGAGACGATACCCGCCGTCGCGGCCTTATTGTAGTTGTCGATGCCCTGCTCGGCCGTCACGTCCAGGTCGCCGCGCGCCGCCAGATCGCGGATGCACGCATGTGCGTTGTACGGATAGATGCCACTCGCGGAGTAGCCCACCAGTGCCGCAAAGTCGTGCGGAGACACGGCGTCGCCGCACTCCACCACGATGTCGGCAAAGGTACGCACGCCGGCGCGGATCAGGTGGGTGTGCACGCAGCCCACAGCGAGCAGCGACGGCACGGGCACCTCGCCCGCAGCGGCACGATCGCTCAGCACCACGATGTTCACACCGTCGCGGACCGCAGCCTCAACGTCCTCGGCAAGCTGCTTAAGCGCAGCCTGCAGCGCGCCCTCGCCGGCGTCGCGGCGGTAGACGGCACGGAAGCGACGGGTCTTAAAGCCCACGCGGTCGATGGCGCAGATGCGGTCGAACTCCTCCTCGTTGAGCAACGGGCGCTCCAGGCGCACCAGCTGGCAGGCCGTGCGGGAGTCCTCGAGCAGGTTACCGTGGTTGCCCAGGTAGAGCGTGGTCGAGGTTACCATATGCTCGCGCAGGGCATCGATCGGCGGATTCGTGACCTGGGCGAACAGCTGATAGAAGTAATCGAAGAACGAACGCGTCTTCTTGGACAGGCAGGCTAGCGGCGCATCGATACCCATCGAAGCGAGCGGTGCCTTGCCCTGCTGGGCCATGGGGCGCACGACCTCGTCAACATCATCCCAGTGATAGCCGAGCTTGGCCATACGCACGGCGGTAGGCACCTCGTCGTCCTCGGCGGGTGTTGCCGCAACGGGCTCATCGAGCGCGTCGACGGTCAGCGTCTCCTCGGCAATCCAATCACGGTAGGGCTTTTCCTTGGCGTAACGGGCACGCAGCTCGTCGTTGTAGATGACGCGACCGCGGGCAAAGTCGACCTCGAGCATCTGGCCCGGCCCCAGACAGCCGCTCGTCAGGATGTTCTCGGGGCTCACCTCGATGGTGCCCACCTCGCTTGCCAGCATAAAGCGACCGTCGCGCGTCACATAGTAGCGGGCGGGACGCAGGCCGTTGCGGTCGAGGGCAGCACCCAGGGTACGGCCGTCGGTAAAGGCGATGGCGGCCGGGCCGTCCCAGGGCTCCATGAGCATGGACTGGTAGGCGTCGTAGGCGCGGCGCTCCTCGCTCAGGCTGTCGTTGTGGTCCCACGGCTCGGGCAGCAGCATGGACGCGGCACGCGTGAGCGGACGGCCGTTCATGACCAAAAACTCAAGCACATTGTCCAGAATCGCGGAGTCGGAGCCCTCGCGGTTGATGATGGGCATCACGCGCTCAAGATCGTGCTGCAGCACGGGGCTGTACAGGTTGGGTTCGCGGGCGCGAATCCAGTTGACGTTGCCCTTGAGGGTGTTGATCTCGCCGTTGTGGATGATAAAGCGGTTGGGGTGCGCGCGTTCCCAGCTGGGCGTGGTGTTGGTGGAGTAGCGCGAGTGGACGAGCGCCACGGCCGTCTTGACGGCGGCGTCGTTGAGATCGATGAAGAAGCGGCGCATCTGCGTGGCGACCAGCATGCCCTTGTACACGATGGTGCGCGAGCTCATGGAGCATACATAGAAGATTTTGTCGCGCAGGGCAAACTCAGCGTCGGCCTTCTTCTCGATGGTGCGGCGGCACACGTACAGGCGGCGCTCGAAGGCATCGCCGGCGGGCGTGTCGTCCGGACGGCCCAGGAAGGCCTGCAGGATAGTGGGCATACAGGCGCGGGCCGTCTCGCCCAGGTCGTGCGGGTCAACCGGCACCTCGCGCCAAAAGAGCAGCGGCACGCCGGCCTCGGCGCAGCCCTCCTCAAACACGCGGCGGGCATCCTCTACGCCCTTCTCGTCCTGCGGGAAGAACAGCATGGCCACGCCATAGTCGCCCTCTGCCGGCAGAATCTGGCCACACTTTTGAGCCTCTTTACGGAAAAAGTGATGCGGAACCTGGAACAGGATACCAGCGCCGTCGCCGGTGTTCTTCTCGAGTCCGGTGCCACCGCGGTGCTCCAAGTTGACCAGAATGGACAGTGCATCGTCCAGAATCTGGTGATGGCGCTCACCGTTGATATCGGCAAGCGCGCCGATGCCGCATGCATCGTGGTCGAATTCGGGGCGATAAAGGCCCTGCTGCTGAGCGGAATCTGCCTGCATCGCGATCCTCCCCTAGATATTAGACAGTCAGTTGAATAGGCATACTAGGAGCACCGCCGGCCCGTTGTGTTTCCCGCCCGTTTCGAAACAATCGCGTAACGCACACCCTACGAGTGGACACCGCCGACCTCAAGGACGGCAACAAGGGCCCCAAGTTCGACCTGTAAGCTCACCGCTTCAAACATCTCAATCTGTAACAGTAAGACCCAATTTCCATCCCTAGTTGTTACAGATCAAGACATTTCGCAGCCCCCTTTCACCATCCTATTCAAATACAGCAATTTTGTTAGTCTTGATTAACTTTTGAGCCTAAAACGGGTATCCTTTCCGGCGTCAAGCAAACGGCACGCAGGAGCGCACCATGATCAACCATCTCAAACATCATTTTGGCTCCCGACGCACCGGCGGTCACGGAGGACTCGACATCGCACGGCATATCGGCCCCGGATTGCTCGTGACCGTCGGCTTTATCGACCCGGGCAACTGGGCCTCCAATATGGCCGCGGGCTCGCAGTTTGGCTACGCGCTGCTGTGGATCGTCACGCTGTCCACGATTATGCTGATCGTCTTGCAGCACAACGCGGCGCACCTGGGCATCGCCACGGGCGCCTGCCTTGCCGAGGCCACGACCCGCTTTCTCCCCCGCTTCGTTGGGCGCACGGTGCTCGCCAGCGCCTACCTCGCGACCATCGCCACCGCCATGGCCGAAGTCCTGGGCGGTGCGATCGCGCTTCAAATGCTCTTTGGCCTGCCCGTACGCGCCGGCTGCGTCATCGTCGCGGCGGCATCGATTGCCATGCTCATGACAAGCTCCTACAAACGCGCCGAGCGATGGATCATCGCCTTCGTGGGCGTGGTAGGACTTTCGTTTTTGGCCGAGCTTGCACTAGTCAACGTCGACTGGCCGCAAGCCGCCACAAGCTGGATCACACCCCGTATGCCCACCGGCTCGGCCGCGATTATCGTAAGTGTCCTAGGCGCGGTCGTTATGCCCCACAACCTCTTCCTGCACTCCGAGGTCATCCAATCCATGCACTTCGAAGGCCAAGGCGAGCAGGTTATCGAAGAGCGTCTGCGCTATGAGCTCTTCGACACGCTCTTTTCGATGGGCGTGGGCTGGGCGATCAACTCGGCCATGGTCATCCTGGCCGCAACGACCTTCTTTGCGCACGGCATTGTCGTAGACGACCTCGCCGTCGCAGCGGCCACGCTCTCCCCCATCTTGGGCCCGGCGAGCTCGACCATCTTTGCGGTAGCGCTGCTGTTCGCGGGACTATCGAGCAGCGTGACAGCGGGCATGGCGGCGGGAACCATCACCGCGGGCATGTTCGACGAGGAATACGACATCCACGACCGGCACTCATCGATTGGAGTGGCGGTCTGTTTCGTCGGCGCAGTGGCGGCGTGCCTGATCGTCCCGAATCCTTTTGAGGGTCTCATCTGGAGTCAGGCATTGTTGTCGCTTCAGTTGCCGATTACGGTCTTTGTGCTCATACGACTCACCAGTTCGCCCCGCGTTATGGGCAAATACGCCAACTCGCGCCCGCTCAACGCGCTGCTCGTAGGGATCGGCGTCATCGTGACGATTCTCGACATCGTGCTGCTAACGGGGATGTAATTGGGATAGCGTGGCTGTCCAGATATAACGTCTCAATCTGTAACACGTAAGGCCGTTTTAAACCGTCAGATAAATCAAAAGGGTCCCAGCCGGAATATCCAGCCGGGACCCTTGGACAGAGCTCTGTATGGCTAATCGCCGTGTGTCTACGAGTTACTCCTCGACGAGCTCAAACTCATCGGGGCCGACGCCGCACACCGGGCACACGTAATCCTCGGGCAGCTCGGGCGTGTCGACCTCAACCTCGTAACCGCAAACGGTGCACACAAACTTATACGTCTTCTTCTCCTCAGCCATGATGTTCTCCTCTCGAACGTGACTGCTGGTGTACTTACTTATTAGTATATATTCTCAATAGTATAATGCAAGTATTTTTAGAACATTTCTAGCCTTGATACGACGAGGCTTTGGGCGGCGTCTTGCCCTTTAGCACCTTGTGATAGTAGTCGTACGTCAGCGGCGTCTCGTCGCTCAGGCGCTCGGCATCCTCGACCTCGCCAATAAACAGCAGATGCGTTCCCACATCCACAGTGTCGATCAAACGGCAGCTAAACAGGGCCGCCGCGTGCTCGGGCACATAGGGCATGCCCAGAGCCGTCTCGCGGGTCTCGTATTTGGCAAACTTGTCATAATCGCTGCTGGTGCGGAACCCAAAGTTACCGATGTAGAGCATGTCGGCGGTCTGACCGATCACGGTCAGCGCGAACGCTTTGGCCGATGCGATGACGCCCGAGGTGACATTGTCCTTGTTCACGGCAACCGAAATACGCGGCGGCATGGACGTCACCTGCACCGCAGTATTGATGACGCAGCCGGCGCGCAGCCCGTCTGCCGCAGCGCTCACCACGTACAGACCGCTCGGCATGGTAAAGAACGCAGTTTTGTCCATAACGATCACTCCCCTAGCTCGGGTTGGAACCTCATGAATGTATGTACCCACAAAAAAGGCGGCACCCATAACGGACGCCGCCTTTGAGACATATGTGTCAGAACAGTAAGAAAGATGAGACGCCCGCAGTTGCGGTGAAATAGGGACTGAATAGCCCCTCAAACAGGAAAACAGTCCGTATTCCACCGCAACTTATACAGAGTGCCTAGCGGTTGCGTTCCTTAAGGGCGCGGTCGATCTCGCGTTGGACATCACGCTTGGCCATGTCCTCGCGCTTGTCGTAGAGCTTCTTGCCGCGACCCAGACCCAGCAGCAGCTTTACGCGGCCGTCGGTATTAAAGTAGAGCTCCAACGGAACCAGCGCATAACCACGGTTGCGAAGTTTGCCGTCAAGAAAGTCGATCTCCTTGCGGTGCAGCAGCAGACGACGCCGACGGTCAGGATCGCGATTCCACACGCCACCATGGCTATAAGGGTGGATATGCAGGCCGACGAGCCAGCACTCCCCGCCGCGGATCAGCGCGAAGGTATCGGTGATCTGGCAGGCGCGCTCGCGAATCGACTTGACCTCGGTGCCACTCAGCTCAATACCGCACTCAAACGTCTCATCGATAAAGTACTCGTGATGTGCCGAGCGATTCTTGGAAATGAGTTTGCGCTCGCGCTTACTGGGCATCGCCGGCCTCCTTGGCGCCATCGGCGTTTGAGCCCGCAGCCTCGCGCTTTGCCTTGCGCTCGGCATTGAGCTCGGCATCGCTCTCGCGCACCAGTTTGATAATCGCCGCGCAGGCCTCCTCGCCCACCAAGTCGCGAGCACGTACCGTCAGGCGCGTCGCCTCCTGCTTGTCGCCGTCGCTTGCAGCATCGGTCGCGCACATAATCAGGCAGATGGCAATCTCGGCCGAAGGCGAGGTCGGCACGCCTTGCAGGGCCAGTTCACCCATCACGTGGTCGTCGCTCTCATCGGCGGCATCCGGATAGGTGGTATGGATCTTGTTGAGCAGGCGCGTCGTATGCGCATCGTTGGGCGCCAGGCGCAGCGCCAGACGCGCGCAGCCCACGGCAGCCGAAACGTTCTCGGTCTCGGGCTCCAAGAAGTACTGACCTAGATTGGCGTAAGCGCGGGCGGCGCACTTGCCATCGCTTGCACGCTCCAGCACCGAGAACGAGAGCGATGCCCATTCCTGCTTGTCCTCGAGAGCGCGGAACAGCTCGGCCAGATCCAGGCGGCAGTTGCAGTTCATGGGGTCCCAGCGCACGGCCTGCATCAAGGCGTTGCGAGCACTCACATAATCCTGCTGGCGAATGTAGGCAAACGCCATGTCAGAGTACAGGCGGTCAAACGGCACCTCGACCTGCACGAGCTCGCGCGGATCCTTCTCCACGCGGCGATAGGCCAAGCGCTCAAACTTGCTATCGAAGCTAAAGTATTGACGCTTCTCCTCCGTCTTGCACTCAGCGTCGATATACTCCTCGGCGAGCTCCACCAGACGCTCCAGCAGCGGCGTCGCCGTAGCCAGGTCGCCCTGCGCCAGATAGTTCTCGGCATACGTAATGTCTTGCAAGCTGATGGGCAGATCCATGGCTACTCCTCGATCTGAGCGAAACACGGCAGGCGCCGTATATACGGTTAATACACAAAACCCGGGTCTCTTACGAGGCCCGGGCGTTCAATTTTGGTAGCCCGTACCAGATTCGAACTGGTGATCTCCGCCTTGAGAGGGCGGCGTCCTAAACCGCTAGACGAACGGGCCATATGTAGCAAATGCAATGGCTGGGATGGAGGGAGTCGAACCCCCATTGACGGAACCAGAATCCGCTGTCCTGCCATTAGACGACATCCCAATGACTGCATCGCTGCGCTCGGCTGTGCCTTTGCGCAAGAAAGAAATATACGGGAAGTCTCGCCGTGACGCAAGCCCCAATTTTGACTTTTTTGAAATTCAGTCAAATTGGCCTAATTTAGTCCAACCCGTGAAGGACCTGTGAAGCCAACCGCTGTACACGAAGGGCAAAACGCCGCGAGCGGTAGCCGTCAACCGTTGGCAGATTCTACCGCGAAAACGATAGCACCAGGCAACACAATCGAAGTATCAATGATCACGTAGATATCGAGGCGCCATGGACGAAGAGCTTGATTACCTATGGGAGACCCTGGGCCTCGAGATCACTGCCGACCTTTGGCCCGAACGGGACAAAATCCATCCCACACTGCGCCCCGCCATTACTGTGGTGCAGGCAAAATACCGCCGTGCATCCTTTTTGATCATGCGGATGTCATGGCACGCGGGACTCCCCGACCTTAAGCGAATCCAGGCAAGCCTCGTCGAGTTGTCCGGTATGCCGACCGTCATATCCGAGACGCACCTGGAGCAGCGCCAGCGCGAGCGACTGCAACAGCAGCGGATTCCCTTTATCTGCCCCGGCGTTCAGGCATATCTGCCCTTTATGGACGAGGAGTACTGGAGCGGCAAGCCCAACAAACACGTAAAGGTCTACGATCCGCACGAATGGGCACAGCTGGCGGACTGACTGGGGCAGGCCCGCCGGCGGAAAGTGCGTCCCAGATTTCAAGCTCAAACTGGTCCCCACTTTCCCGTCGAGCCCTCAACCGGAAACCGTGTCCCACAATCGAAGCTCAGAATGGGACGTGCTTTCCGCAACCGGCCACTTTGGGAAAGCGCATCCCATTCTGGAAGCGAATTCCGGGTCGCACTTTCCGCAGCCGCTACAGCAACGCCTCGGCCCAAGCCGATTCCCTAAAGCCTGGAATCACAAAGTCGTCGCCCACCAGCAGCGGACGCTTGACCAGCATGCCGTCGGTCGCCAGCAGCTCGTAGCACTCCCGATCCGTCATGCCCGCATCCAGACGCGCCTTCAGGCCCAGCTCTCGATATTTCATGCCCGACGAATTAAAGAAGCGCCGCACCGGCAGCCCCGAACGAGCAATCCAGGTCGCAAGCTCATCAGCCGTGGGATTGTCCAAAACGATATCGCGGTCGATGTACTCTACCCCATGTTCGTCCAGCCATGCCTTGGCCTTCTTACAGGTCGAGCACTTGGAATATTCAACAAACAGTACGGTCATGGGAATCCTCCGAATATAGATCGGCCAACGCAGGCACACGCCACACGAGGCGCCTTCGTATGATGGGCCAATTGTAGCCCGCGGGTCACACGTTAAACGAACCGTACCCCGAATCCGCGTTTGATGAACGGCAGCAGTTCCATTGCCTCGGGCGTGATATGGCCCGCAACGTTCATGCGCTCGTCACCGGGAAGATCGACCCGCGCAATCTCAAGCTCGCCTTCGTAGCGCCCATATCCGCTATTGCTCACAGCGATCGACCCCGCCTTTCGCGGCAGGCCGGCTCCGGCATCCGTCGGCACGGAATCCGGCTTAAGCGTCGTACGTGACTCCTGAGACCTAAAGATGAGGACGCTCGAGTCGGGTCGGTCGTGATGAATCTGCCCGCGCACATAGGCATAACTGAGCTCAAGCTCGCATTGCAGGTCCACGTATCCGGCGGAAACTTGAGCAAACTGCGCCCAGCCCGCATCGGAAAGATCGGGGTCGCCGACCAACACAATGTCGCAATCGGCGCCATGTGCAAGCTCAAGCATATTGAGGGCAACCTTTGACGCGCGACCGCGCTGCGCCTCGACCGTCGGCAGTCCCTCGAATACCGGCCCGCGAACGTTAGCATCACCCGGCACAAAAGCCATGATTTCGAATCCAAGCGCCGCAAGACGAAGATTCACCCGAGCAATGTCCTCCAGAGCTAAACCGGTATAAGGCTTGGGGTAAAAATTGTGGCAGGCGGCAAAACGAGTCACATCGGCACCGGCCTCACGCCACGATGCGATTTCATCAGAACTCACTGTCGATGCATTGACCACAATGCGAAATACACCGGACAGCTCCGCGACCCGCTGGGCGCTAAAGCCATAGTCCAAACGAAGGTATTCCAACCCCAGATCGCGCAAGTCCTCGATGCGCTCAAGCCCGAGCAAATCGCACGTGCGAGGCCCCACATCGGCAATGAGCGCAATGCCGCGGGCGGAAAGCAGCGACAGCACATGACGGACCTTATCGGCATACGCCGCTCCCCCATCCTCGGGAATATGCAGCGAGGTGAACGCATAGCGCGCACCCGCCGCGGCACCACGCTCAATCGTCCGCTCAATATCCTGCAGAGGGCTGGAAAGATAAATCGAAATACCCGTTTTCACGCTTCAACGCTCCTTTAAAAAAGGCCGGCGGAGCAGTTAGCCCCGCCGGCACAACCATAGCATCAAGAAATCTGCCGCGCACCGCGAGCCCCGAGCAACACGGCTCGCGATATCAAACTACTCGCCAAAGAACTCGTTGATCTTCTGCTCGTCGACGCCAAAGAACCACGTCAGGACAAAGCCGGCGGCATAGGCAAGCAGCATAGCGGCAACGTAGCCGAGCTGCTGGCCAGGAACAACGATCAGTAGGCCAAACAGACCGGAAACGCCCTGAGAAACCGTGCCGATGTGAAGCAGCGCCGCGAGCGCGCCGCCAAATCCGGCACCCAGGCAGGCCGTCACAAACGGACGAACGAGCGGCAGCGTAACAGCATACATCAGAGGCTCGCCCACACCCAGGATTCCAACGGGAATGGACTCTGCGACGTACTTCTTGAGCTTGGCGTTCTTGGTCTTAAAGTACAGCGCCAAACCGGCACCGACCTGGCCGCCGCCAGCCATCATAAGGATGGGAAGCAGGTAATTGATACCCTTGGTAGCGCCGTCGGGATCGTTGAGCATAGCGTGGATCGGCGTGAGCGCCTGATGCAGGCCGACGGACACCAGCGGCAAGAAGCCTGCCGACAGGATATAGCCGCCCAGGACGCCCAGTTTCTCGAAGATAAAGGTCAAAACGCTAAAGATGGCAGTCGTCAGCCATGCGCCAACCGGCTGGATGATGAGCATCAGAGCAAAGGCGCCGATGATGAGCACCAGCAGCGGGGACAAGAACGTGTCGAGTGCGTTGGGCATAACCTTGCGAATCTGACGCTCCATCCAGGCAAAAAATGCACCAGCGATGAGAGCCGCGATCATGCCACCCGCCGCGGGGTTGTACTGCGCACTGGTGAGCGGCAGCAGAATGGCAGTGGCAGGATCAGCCGCGCCAGGCGCAAGCAGGGGCATGGCACTGTTGGCGATACACATCATGCCGGCGATGCCGCCCAGCGCAGCGGAGCCACCAAACTCACGTGCCGCGTTATAGCCCACCAAGATGGGCAGATAGGCAAACAGAGCCCAGCCCATGGAACGAATGCCCTGGTACCACCACTCGCCTGCAAGCGCGCCTGCCGTCGAGACGTTAATGACGTTACAGATACCGTTGATGAGGCCAGCCGCAATGATGCCGGGAAGCAGGGCGACGAAGACATTGGAAATCTTCTTGAGGAAGGCCTGAACCGGCTTGGACTCGTACTTGGCTTTCTGCGCGGCCTTGTTTGTGGCCGCAGCGTCAACCACGCTCTCGTCGGCAACGCCTTTCGCAAGGCCGGTGAGCTTGGAGAACTCCTCGAGCACCTTATTCACCTTGCCCGGACCCAGCACGATCTGCATCGTGTCGTCCTCGACCAGGCCCATCACGCCGTCGAGCGCCTTAATACCCTCCGTGTCGACGTTGCCCGTGTCTTTGACGGTCACGCGCAGGCGCGTCATGCACGCCGCGTTTGCGAGCACGTTGTCTTTACCGCCCAAAAGGTCCAGCAGCTTTTGAGCCAGCTCTTTGTTCGTCATAACTCCTCCTTGTATTGGGTATCTCGTCTAGATGTCATATCAGCTCACGCCGTGCACCTATTGGACATCGGCATTGCTCTTCTCATGGCCACTCACCGCAGTACGGACATGGCCGTGCGCCCGTTCAAGAGCTACCGCAGCCTGCTCGGCATCGCAGTCCAACAGCACCGAGACAATAGCGGTTTTTACGTGGCCGCCGGCATCCGCAAGCGCCTGAACAGCGCGCTCGCGCGTGCAGCCGGTCGCCTCCATCACGATGTTCTGGCCGCGCACCACCAACTTCTCGTTCGTCTGCTGCACATCGACCATCAGGTTTTGGTATACCTTGCCGATCTTGACCATGGCACCGGTCGAAATCATGTTGAGAATGAGCTTTTGAACCGTTCCCGCCTTGAGCCTCGTTGAGCCGGTCAGCACCTCGGGACCGGGCACGGGCTCAATGGCAAGATCTGCGCTCTCCCCGATCTTCGACCCTTGGTTGCAGGCAATTGCAATGGTCTTGCACCCAGTTGCCTTGGCGTACGCAAGGCCGCCCACCACATAAGGAGTACGGCCGCTTGCCGCCAGGCCAACGACAAGATCCTTGTCCGAGAGTCCACGCTCCCGCAGGTCGCTCGCGCCAAGCTCCTCGCTGTCTTCGGCACCTTCGACAGCCTTGATAAACGCCGTCTCGCCTCCGGCAATGAGCCCGACAATCAGATCGGGTGACACGCCAAACGTGGGCGGACACTCCGAAGCGTCGAGTACGCCCAGACGACCGCTGGTGCCTGCGCCCATGTAAAAGACGCGCCCGCCGCGCTCGAGTGTCTCAGCAGCCCAGTCGATTGCCATGGCAACCTGGGGCAACACTTTCGTGACCGACTGGACGGCACGAAGATCCTCATCGTTCATCGTCGTGACGATTTGCAGCGATGTCATCGTATCGAGGTCCATTGACCTTTGATTACGCTGTTCGGTCGTGAATTTTGTTAAATCGAGCATTTCATTCACCTCATCTTTCCTGTTTCTCGATGTAGTTTTGCTTTATGACATGCGTCGCCCGTTCGTAGTCGCTGGCAACGTAAGCAGCGTACAGGGCATCGACAACCATAAGCTGGGCCATACGCGAAGCCATGGCACCGCTGCGGACCAAGGGTTCACTCGCAGCGACGCCGAGCACGGCATCGGCCATGGTGGCAAGCTTGGATGATCCATCTACTTTGGTAACGGCCACAACGGGACAGTTGTGACGTTGAGCCTCGGCGGTGCAGTCCAGCACCTCTTGCGTCAAGCCCGAGTAGCTAAAGGCGATTGCCATATCGCCCTCATGCATGTTCTTGGCACATAAGAGCTGATCATGCCAGTCGTCGTACAGATGGCACTCTTTGTCGACACGCATGAGCTTTTGCGCCAGGTCGTGCGCGACCAAACGAGAGGCACCAATACCGAACAGATTGACCGCGCGTGCCCGCTTAAGACGGGCCGCGCATCGCTCCAAGACGGTGTAATCGAGCGTTCGCGCCGTCGCCTCGATTGTGCGCACGTTGCTTTTCATCACCTTCCCCACGATACGTTCGACGCTGTCATCCATGGAGATGTCCTCGAGGGCTATGTCTTTCTTGTCACCTAAGAGCGCCAGCTCGGCAATCAGTTCGCGCTGGAACTCCTTGTAGCCCGCAAAACCCAAACGCTTGCAAAAGCGCAAAATGCTCGGGGGCGAGGAGAACGTGACATCGGCAAGACCGCGGACGGACAGCCCGACCACCTCGTGCGGATGAGCGCTTACATATGCGATGACATTGCGTTCCGCCGGGCTCGCGCTGAGCTCACGCTCGCGAAGCCGCAAAAGCAATCCGTTTGCCATCTCAAACACCTCCGTTGAGAAGAATTAAAGACCAACGAACGATTCGTACCGGATACAAACAGCTTTTGCGGTACATTGTGCCGCATCGTGGCGCACAAAGGGCGAGCGTTCTACCGCTCGCCCCTCAAATCCGACCGCTCGGAAATACGCGCGACACAAAATAATTCAACAAGGTCGCATTATCAGAAACGGGTTTGTTACCGGCTAGCGCCTCGCATGGGCGCCGATCGGCCGAGTCGCATGGCGCACTAACGCCGCCGCCAGCAATACCAACAGCATGGCGGTGACATAGCCCGCAGCATCGAATCCTAAATCGATAACGTCGAAATGCCTGCCGGGAACAAAGATCTTATGTACCTGATCGCCAACGGAGCAGGCGGCGCAAAAGAGCAATACAGGCACGCAACGGGAGCATACGCTCCACGGACGCCTGGAAAAGCAAACCACGACCACCGAGGCGAACAATCCGACGAAGAAAAACTCTACGGTATGGGCAACGCGACGGACGTTTGTGCCCACCCACATGCGAATGGAAGCAAGTCGGCCAGACCGGACATTCGAGGCAGCCGAATCGGCGCCCCCGGTCATTCCGTTCTCTGTCTGGGCTTCACCCGTGGCATCGGCAGCCTGAACGCCCGTAGCCTGACCCTCCACCACACGCGCGGTGGACTCGCTCAGCAACGACGTCTCCACCGCATTTTGCTCCGTCAGCACCCAGATGCCCGCCAGCGTTGCAACGAACAGAACGATCGCGGTCCATCCGATTATTTGTTTTGCGCGCGCCAAGGGCCAACCTCCTTTTTTGAATATCAGCGAGTGTAGCCCCAAATGGCATCGTCACCGTATCAAAATTTGAATCGCAACAGGAAGCGACAAAGCGACGCAAACCCCTACCCCGCCTCGCGCATCCAGCGATCGAACGTCCCCACGCACACGCCCAGGCACTTTGCTGCCTGGCTGCGGGTAATATCGCCTGCCTCATAGCTATCGCGCACCAGCTCAAACTGAGGAGGGCACGGCTTGCGAGGTCGACCGAAACGAACCCCTCGCGCCCGCGCCGCTGCAATTCCCTCCGCCTGGCGCCGATGGATATTCTCGCGCTCCACCTGCGCCACGTAGCTCAGCAGTTGCAGCACAATATCGGCAATCAGGGTGTTGGTCACATCCGGCGCGCCGCTGGCCCTAGCGCGCGTGTCAAGCAATGGCATGTCCAACACCACAATGGCAACCCCGAGCTCCTTGGTGATGCGTCGCCATTCCTCAAGAATCTCGGAGTAATTACGACCAAGTCGGTCGATAGAAAGCACCACCAGCACGTCCCCGTCTCCCAGGACGTGCAGCAGCTCGCGATAATGCGGTCGATCGAAGTCCTTGCCGCTCGCATGGTCGGCATAAATATTCGCTGAGCCCACGCCATAGGCGCCCAGCGCATCCAGCTGCCGATTCAGATTCTGATCGCGCGAACTCACCCGCGCATACCCGTACACCGTCGCCATCTCATCCCCGCTTTCTTGTAAACCTGCCAAAAGGGACAGGTTTATTTTGGTAGGTTTTACCTCCCAAATAGCAGGAAAGCGGGCGGCCGAGCAGACGGCAAGGTAGCCACGATTCAAATGCGAAGGGCGGTCCCGAAAGGCCGCCCTCCGCTCCCCCACCATGAGTCGGGATTTGGCTAATGGATAAGCTTAAAGTCCAAGTGCCCACGCGTGGTATTGACGCGCGAGACCTCGATAATCACGCGCTGCCCCAGCTCGTAACGGGTGCCCGTGTCGGCACCTGTGAGCGTGAGCGCGTCCTCGTCGAACTCGAACCACTCGTTGCCCAGACTCTTGATCGAAACCAAGCCTTCGACCTGCGTTAGGTCCAAGCGCACAAAAAGGCCCATGCTGCTAACCCACGAGACGGTTCCGGCATAGCGCTCGCCCAGACGGTCCTCATAGTACTGGGCAATCTTGATCTTTTGCGTCGCATGGCTGGCGGCATCTGCCGCGCGCTCGGCATCGCTGCATGCGCGGCAGATCTGCGGCAGAATGCGCGGCAGCGACTCGCGCCCCTTGCCGATCAGCCGCGGCGTACGGACCAAGGCGTCCTTGCCGCCGAGCCGCTCATAGGCCAACTGCAGTTTGAGCACGCGGTGCACCACCAGATCGGGGTAGCGACGGATGGGACTCGTAAAGTGACAGTAGCACGGCGCGGCGAGCGCAAAGTGGCCCTCGTTGCGCGGCTTGTACAGCGCGCGCTGCATGCTGCGCAGAAGCAGCGTGTTAACGAGCGGTGCGTTGGCCGTACCGGCGGCAGCATCGACTGCAGCCTGCAGCTCATCGGGGCTCCCCAGGGCAATACCGGCAGCACGGCGATCGTCGATGATGCCTAGCTGCGCCAGCGCAACGGCGGCACCGTGCAGGCTATCGGGGCTCGGATCCTCATGCACGCGATAGCAGGCCTCGATATCACGGTCTGCCAGCCACTCTGCAACGCACTCGTTGGCGAGCAGCATAGCTTCCTCGATAAGCGACGTGGCACACGAACGCTCACGCGCCACAATCTGCACGGGCACTCCGTCCTCATCCAACAGAGCACGAATCTCGGCCGTGTCAAAATCGACCGAGCCGCGGGCGCGACGGATACGACGGCGGAGTTCGGCGAGTTCGTTAGCGGCGACAAGGAAATCGCCGAGGTCGACGTTGTAGCCGCGGGCGGCCTCCTCGCACGCAAGACCGCGCTCAAGCGCTTCCTCGCGCGAGGTCTCGGCAGCCGCAACATCCTCGGCTGCACCCTCCAGCACCGAATACTCAACCGCGCCGGCACGCACCAGCAGAGCCTCGGCGCCGTCATAGTCCATACGCACACGCGAGCGAATCACGCTGGGGTACGGATCGTAATGCCGCACGCGACCATGCGCATCGAGCTCGATATCGACGGTAAACGCAAGACGGTCCTCGTCAGGGCGAAGCGAGCACAGGTCACAGGACAGGCGTTCGGGCAGCATGGGAAGCACGCGATCGGCCAGATACACCGATGTCGTACGATGGCGAGCCTCAAGATCGATATGCCCGTCCCAAGCCACATAGTGTGAAACGTCGGCGATATGCACACCCAGCTTGTAGCCACCCTCGGGCGTGCGCTCCAGCGAAATGGCATCGTCAAAGTCGCGCGCGTCGACCGGGTCGATCGTGATGACAAAGCGGTCGCGCAGATCGCGGCGGAGCGGGTCCTTAAGCGCCGCGGACACATCGAGCGAAAGCCCCTCGGCCTCGTCTAGCGCGGTCTCGGGATAGCTATCGGTATAGCCGTAACGCGCCATCACATATTGAACGCCCAAATCGGGCGCGTCATCTCCGCCAATGCGGCGTTCGATCGTCACGGTGCCCGATTCCAGGCGCGTCGGGTAGGTCAAAATGCGCGCGACAACGGCATCACCCGGGTGGACACCCAGACGATCCGCCGAGGTATCCTCGGGCAAAATGAAGAAGTCGGCCTTCAAGCGCGAATCGAGCGGCTCGATCACACCGAGCGGACCGGCGGTCTGGTACGTACCCACCACGCTTATGGCTGCGCGCTCAACTACGCCCTCGATCACGGCGCGACGCTCGCCATGCGGGCTATTCTTAATGCTCACGGCAACGGTATCGCCGTCCATGATCTCACGCTTGCCGCGACCCATGACCTTGTAGTCGCCATTCTCGGTTATGACATAGGCACTGTGCTCATGGAGCTGCACGCGCCCGGTCAGGCTCGGACGGCGTTCGCTGCGCACCGGCCCGCGCTTATTGCGAGCTCCACGCTTATGCTTGTTATTGCGCCCCATGGCGCCTCCTAACTATCGATTGCGAACTCCAAAGAGTCTACCCAAATGATTCGCTTTCCTGCCGTCCCCTAGGGATCAAAAAACGGGCCGCCCCATAAGAGACGACCCGTTGGAAGGGATGAATTCCAGGCATGCCTACACGCGCAGGTAGCGACGCATGGCGATGGCAGAACCAAAGAGGCCGATAATCACGCCGACCAGAATCAGCGCAGCATAGGTCACCAGGTAGTACTGCATCGGCAGGGCAAACGACATCCAGCCGATGCTCTCCTGCAAACGCGGAATCATCAGATTGCGCAGCAGCTCCAGAACGCCGATGGAAAGCAGCGAGCCCAAAATGGCCTGCAGTACGCCCTCGGTGATAAACGGGCCACGAATGAAGCCGTTGCTGGCGCCGACCAGACGCATAATCGCAATCTCACGACGACGCGCCGTAATGGACAGGCGAATCGTGTTGTTGATGAAGATGAATGCGATAAAGGTCAGAAGGCCAACGAGCACCACGGCGGCGATGCGGATGTAGTTGGTCACCTGGAACAGGCGGCTCACTTCCTCCTGGCCGTACAGCACGCTCGCGTTGACGTCGCCGTCATCCGCGATCTTCTGGAAATCGGCATCCTTCTTGAGCTTCTTGGCCGTGCTCTCGACCTGAGACGGATCGTCCATCTCAATCGCAAACGAGGCGGGCAGCGGGTTCTGGCCGTCGAGCGCGCTCATGGTGGCGTCGGCGTTACCCGACATCTTGCTCGTGTACTCGGCCAGCGCGTCGTCCTTATCCTTATAGGTCACGGACTTGACGTTGCTCCACGTCTTGAGCTCGGCCTCAAAGGCCTGGATGTCTGCCTGATCGGCGTCATCGCTAATAAAGGCATTAATGACAACCTGATCCTCGACGGTACCGATCACGGAGTTCAGCATCGCGGAACCCATAATGAACAGGCCGATGATAAACAGCGAAAGGAAGATCGTGATGACGGCGCCGAGCGAGGTAGTCCAGTTACGGAAGAAGTGGCTGATTGCCTCTTTGAAGGAGTAGCCCACGTTAGTTGGTGCCATAGTTGCCGTAACCTCCCCTCTCCTGGTCGCGAATAACGTGGCCGCCCTCGAGGGCGATCACGCGACGGTGCATGCTATCGACCATCTCGCGGTCGTGCGTGGCGACGATCACGGTGGTGCCGGTGCGGTTAATACGCTCGAGCAGCTTCATGATGCCCAGCGAGATCGCCGGGTCGAGGTTGCCCGTCGGCTCGTCGCAGATCAGCAGCGGCGGACGGTTGACCATAGCGCGGGCGACGGCAACGCGCTGCTGCTCGCCACCGGAAAGCTGGTCGGGCAGCGAGTCCATCTGATCGGCCAGGCCGACCAGACGCAGCACCTCGGGCACCTGGCTGCGAATGACGCCCTTGGGCTTGCCGATGCACTGCAGGGCAAACGCCACGTTTTCGTAGGCGGTCTTTTGCGGCAGAAGCTTAAAGTCCTGGAACACGGCGCCAATCTGGCGGCGCAGGAACGGAACCTTGCGGTTCTTGATCTTCATGAGGTCCTGACCGGCAACCAGGATGCGGCCGCTCGTCGGCTTGACGTCGCGGTTGAGCGTCGACAGCAGCGTGGTCTTACCCGAGCCGGAGTGACCGACCAGGAAGACGAACTCGCCCGGATAGATCTCGATGTTGATGTCGTCGAGTGCAGGCTTGTTGGGCTGTGCCGGATAGATCTTGGTGACATGCTCCATAAGGATGACGGGCTCGACACCGGCCTGCTTGGCCATCTTCTTGCGGCTGGCCTGCGGATCGATGGGCGCAAACACCGACGTAAAATCGGGGTTGTTGAGCGCGTTATCGAGGCTTGCGACCTCGGCTGCCTGATCGCTCTCGACCACCGGGGCAGAAGGCTGCGTGGGGTCGGGAATAGCGGCAAAGAGACCGGACTGCGCAGGCTGAGGAGCCGGCGTCGCAGGGGCCAAGGGGTCGGGAATGCCGGCCATGGTAGGCTGCGGCGTGGCGGCACCAGCCTGAGGCTGCTCCACGCGAGCGGTCACGGCCTGAACGGGCTCAAAACCCGCCGTGCCGGAAAGCGCGACATCGCTGGTTGGATTGTAGGCAAAGGGATCGGATGCCGGCTGTGCCTGATCTGCCGGCTGAGCGGGGGCCTGAGCAACAGGCTGGCCCTCTGAATCCGGAGTGGCGAAACGACTGCCCTGGACGCCTGCCTGCGTCTTGGGGGCATCATCGCCCGCACCGGAGGTACGGAAGTGGTTACCCACTGGTGCTCCTTATCGTCGTGCGTTTAAACTACATGAGCGCTTTGTATTTTAGCAGCATTAGCTTTGCTGCACATAAGAAGCATGGCGTGCTTAGGGATCCCGTCGGCCGTGCACAGGGTTACTCTCCAAATCGTCCTCGGACATGTCGGAGCCCCCGCTGCGCACTACGTGCGGCGGGGGCTCCTCCGTCCTGCGGAAAGATTTGGAGAGTAACCCTGTGTCCGGCCTGCGATAACTAAGGGGTCGCTGCGTTTATCTTGAGGTGCTGCATATACAAAGCTGGAAGGGTCTGAATTGCGCTTTGTCGATATATGCCCTTTTTCCTGATGGGACCGTGCTTGAGAGGCGTCTTCATGAGTTGCGGTGAAATAGGGACTGTTTTACCAGTTAAAAGGTCTAATCAGTCCCTATTTCACCGCAACTCATGAAGACGC
>URDZ01000016.1:0-25886 GCA_900546725.1 uncultured Collinsella sp.
GTGCCAGACGTGGAGGGCGCCGGCGAGGATGTCGACCTCGATGCGCGAGGCGACAACGGGCTCGCCGTCGGCCTGGATGGGGTAGTCGGGCTCCTCAAAGGTAAGTTCGGCATGGCGACAGCGGCGCATACGAACCGGTGGCAGCTTGGTATGGTGGCCATCTTTGGCCGAAAGGAACATGGGAAGTGCGACCGCGCGCGGAACGGGGCCGCAGGCGTAGCAGACGTCGAATATACCGTCACAGGGGTCGGCGTCGGGACAGATGCGATAGCCCGAGCCATAGGTAGGACCCAGCTGAATCGCCATGACGATCGCCCTCACGCGCTCGGCGGGCGCCTCGTCAAAGCTGACTTTCATGGGGTAGTTGCGATAGCGTAGGCCAAACTGCTCAAGTCCCGAGAGGGTGTAGAGTGGCGCGCCCGTCAAGCCGGTCTTTTTGCGCAGCTCGGTGGTGCCAAGGCCGATGGCGGCATCGATGCCGACCGAAAGCGTTTGGTCGTAGTACTCGACGATTGCCTCGCCGCTGCCGCTTGCGGGGCTCCATGAGCGAATCCGCCCGATGTCCTGACGCTGCAGCTCACAGGTGAGCAGCGCACCAAAATCCTTGCCGGAGAAATCATCGATACCGAGCGTTTGGGCAAAATCGTTGCCGGAGCCTACGGGCAGGACGGCAAGGGCGGGACGGACCGCCTCATCCTGCGTCATAAGCCCGTTGACGACCTCGTGGATCACGCCGTCGCCGCCAAGGGCGATAACGGTGCGATAGCCCGTTGCCTGGGCGGCTAGCTCCTTGGCGTGCCCCATGCGCTCGGTCAGCACTAGGTCAAACTGGGATGCGCGTGCAGTCATGTCCAAAAAGCGCTGCAGGCGCTCGGCAACTTCGTGCGCCGCACCCGACTGGGCGGCTGGGTTGGCGATGATGAGCGTGCGACCAAAATCAGTTGCGTGCATGGGGCGACTCCCGGCGTATGACGTGACGGTGCGGTCGCGCTCAGGTCGAATTGCCCCCGATTGTGGCTGCACGGCGAATACTTACGTCTACTCTATCAGGTCGTTGTGGCGCTCGATAGCATCCGCTACCGTACCGCCCTCATCCACAATAAGCGAACGGCGCTTGGGTGAGATGATGCGCTGGGCGGGGTACACGCCGCGGTGTCCGCCGGTTAGGTAGCTGATAAAGGCCACGATGACAAAGAACCCGGCGGCCGTGCCGTGGAACAGGTCGATGGCCATCATGCAGGTGGTGATGGGCACGTTGAGGCCGGCACAGAACACGCCGAGCATGCCCAGCGCCGCCAGAAAGCTGGGGTCGATTCCGACGAGGCAACCGATCCAGCCGCCGAGCGCCGCACCGATGCCAAACAGGGGCGTGACCTCGCCGCCTTGGAAGCCCGCGCCCAGGGTAAGCGCTGTGACGACCAACTTGATGGCTGCGTCCGCCAGGGTGGTGTTGCCGGCAAATCCGGCACCGGAAAGCCACGTGGAAAGGCCGGCGTAGTCCCAGGCGTCGAGGAGGGCATAGGCAGCCAAAACCACGAGTGCGCCTATAAGTGCGCGAACGAGATAATTGGTGATAAAGCGACCGTACAGGCTCTTGACGGTTCGAACCGACCACGCAAAGAGGCGTGCCGTCAGACCGAAGATGATGGCGCTGATAACAACGATGACGACCGTTTTGGGCGTCATGGCGGGAACGCTGGCGATGACATTCGCTTCGTACTCGGTACCCAGGGCGATTGATGTAAAGTAGCCGGTAAACGAGGCGACCAGGCAGTAAATGCCCGCGGTGTAGTCAATCTTGCCGATAAAGCACATCTCCATGCCAAAGAAAGCTCCGGCAAGGGGCGAGCCGAATACGGCGCCAAAGGCCGACGAGATGCCGGCGAGCATGAGGTCGTGGTGGTCATGCTTTTTGAGGTGGGCGAGGCTCGAGATGTTGCTGGCGATGGTGCCGCCAATCTGCACCGCAGCTCCCTCGCGACCGGCCGATCCGCCCGTTAGGTGCGTGAGCGTGGAGCAGACGAAGGTGAGGACGGCCATGCGCATATGGATGAGGCGTGTGCCCAGAGCGGAGTCGATGACCAGGTTGTTGCCACGCTTGGCGGCGAGACCGTGGTTCTTGTAGACCCATGCGGTGGCCATGCCCACAACGGGAAGCAAGGCGTAGACCCACACATGGTGCTCGCGATAGTCGGTCGCGATATTCAACGAGGCCAAAAACGCCCAAGCGGCAACGCCCATGGCGAGCGAGACGATGACGACGAGTGCGAGCAACTTGGCGCTCGCGAGTAGGTTGCGGGCGTTGCGGCGCGTGTCGGCAGCCAAGAGATGCTCAGAGCGGGTGAGCTGATGCCTGCCTGCCGCGATGACGTCGTTCAGGGAGAAATAACCGCCTTCGTCGAGCGGCTGGGAATGATCCTGCGCTTCGTTTGCGCTTTCGGGTTTGTCGTTATGAGCCATACGTTCCTCTTTTAGGTTGCAACGCAAGCATTATAAAACGCGGTAAACGCGATGAGCCGGTGGGTTGGTTTCCATTCTGTTTCGCGGCCTGCAACCGACAGGTGTATTTGCGGGTGCAGGCCGAGTCGCGGTCGTGCGTCGGGGGATTATACTGAGACAAGCATAAAGAATCGGCGCCCCTGTTGTGCGCCGTGGCATTAAGAGGTGCATATGGCAGAGAAACTCATTCCGCTGGAGGACGCGCAGTCGATTGTTCTGTCGCACGTTGCTCCGACCGATCTCGTCGAGATTCCCGTGTGGCAGGCCGCCGGTCTTCCCTTGGCCGAGGACGCGGTGGCCGATATCGACATCTCGCCGTTTGCCAACAGCGCCATGGACGGGTATGCCGTGCGCGCAGCCGATCTTGCTGCGGCCGCCGGTGACACTCCGGTGACGCTCTCCGTCGTAGGACACTAGGCCGCGGGCCATGTCTTTGAGGGCACAATCGGCGCGGGCGAGACCGTCCGCATCATGACAGGCGCGCCGGTGCCCGAAGGTGCCGACGCCGTGGTGAAATACGAGATCGTCGATGTGCTCGACGGCGATGGCAACGAGGGCTCGCACGTTCGCTTCTCGGCGCCAACCAAGGTAGGCGAGAACGTTCGCTCTGCCGCCGAGGAGGCCCATGCCGGCGATGCTGTGATGCACGCCGGCGAGGTCGTGGCTCCGGCGGGCGCGGGTCTGCTGGCAAGCGCCGGATACGCGAGCGTGAAGGTGCACGCCGCCCCACGTGTGGGCATTATCTCGCTGGGCACGGAACTGGTCGCACCGAGTAAGGTACCGGCGCGCGGTCAGATTCGTGATTCCAACTCGTCGGCGTTGATGGCCGAAGCACTTGATGCCGGCGCCGAGCCCGTGTTCTACGGCATTGCGCCCGATGATGAGCAGGCGATTGCCGAGCTGGTTCATCGTGCCGTGCAGGAGTGCGACTTTGTCATTACGAGCGGCGGTGCCTCGACGGGCGACTACGACTATGTGACGGCGCTGGTCCAGCGCGAGGGCGAGGTGCTCTTCGATCGCATCTCGATGCGCCCCGGCAAGGCCATCACGTTTGGCTTGCTCGGAGGTAAGCCCTACCTGGGGCTTTCAGGCAATCCGGCCGCGGCGTATGTAGGCTTTGAGATGCTTGCCCGTCCGGCGATCCGCAAGATGCGCGGCTTTGCCGAGGGTGCGCGCCCCGTGCAGCAGGCGACGCTCACGCACGGCGTGAAAAAGCGACAAGATCGTCGCTTCTTCGATCGCGCCACGGTTTTGCGCGACCCCGAGACCGGTGAGCTGTTGGTGACCGAGGCCAAGACGCAGAATTCGGCGCTGCTCGGAACTATGCAGCGCGCGAACTGCCTGTTGCGCATTGACGAAGGACCGTGCGAGCTTAAGGCGGGCGACGTCGTGGATGTCGTGCGCGTCGACCTGCCCGAGGGAACGGTGTTGTAGGAGGAAGACTATGGAGTTGAAGATTTCGATCGTGACGTGCTCGGATACGCGCGATCTTGCCCAGGATGAGGCCGGAGCTGCGCTCGAGGAACTCATCGTGGCGCAGGGCTGGACGGTTGCCTCACATGTGGTCGTGCGCGACGATGCCAGCGAGATCGGTGATGCCATTGTGGAAGCCGCCGATGAGTGCCACGCCAATGTCGTGTTCACCTGCGGCGGCACGGGGCTTTCGATGCGCGATGTGACGCCCGAGGCGACGCGTGCCGTCTGCGACCGCGATGTGCCGGGTATTGCAGAGGCAATCCGTGCGTACTCCATGACCAAGACGCGCCGCGCTATGCTCTCGCGCGCCGTGTGCATGCAGCGTGGGTATACGCTTGTCATCAACTTTCCGGGATCTACGAAAGCGGCCCGCGAAAGCTGGGAGGCCGTGAGCGACCAGTTAGAGCATGCGGCCCAAATGACGGCGGGCGGTGGGCACGCCAAATAAGCGCACTACCTGCGGCGGAGCGACCTTACGGGCTGCTCCGCCTTTTTTATGCAGCGACAGTGCAGCCGTCTCGGGGTTATCGGTAAAAGAAATTTATTAGGCGAGAAGTAATTATCACAAACATTATTCGCGCGGAAGTATAATCTAGTAACAGAATAAAGCCTGCGGCGGGGTGCCCGGGCATAGCGTTCGAAAGGGTTGAATATGTTCGATATGGTTTCACGCCGCGGTTTTGTCTCGCTTTCTGCTGCCGCCGCTGCCGGCCTTGGCCTTGCCGGCTGCTCGGGCAGCAAGACGTCCGAGCCGGCCGGATCCGATGCCGGCTCCGTCAAGTCTTCCTCTAAGAAGAAGGCTGTCGAGCTGCAGGTCTTTGCCGCCAACTCGCTCGAGAAGGCCCTGCCCGAGGTTCAGGAGCTCTACACCGAGCAGACCGGCACTACGTTTGCCGACACGCAGTTTAAGGCGTCTGGCGACCTTGTCGAGCAGATGCGCGCCGGTGCCGCCGTCGACGTGCTCATCACGGCCTCCAAGGGCACCATGGACGACGCCGAGGCCGCCGAGCTCGTCGACGTCGATACGCGTGAGGACATGTTCGTCAACGACCTTGTGATCATTCGCGCCGAGGGCTCCGACACCAAGGTCGAGGCCATCGCCGACGTCGCGAATCTGGACGGCAAGATCGCCATTGGCGACGCCAAGACCGTTCCCGCCGGCAAGTACGCCAACCAGGCGCTGGCTTCTGTGGGCCTCTACACCGGCACCGAGGGCGACGACGGCGAGTATGCTCCCGAGATCGCCGACAAGGTGGCCCTGGCCGACAAGGTCGGCACTGCTGCGTCTTACGTCTCTACGGGCGACTGCGTGGCTGGTTTTGTCTACAGCTCCGACATCTTCCGCTACGACGGCATCGAGGAGGCCTTCGTGTGCCCCGAGGACTCGCACAAGCCCATCGTGTACCCGGGTGCCGTTGCCGAGAGCTCCGAGCACGCCGACGAGGCCAAGGCGTTCATCGACTTCTGCCTGACCAACAAGAAGGCTCAGAAGATTTGGGCCAAGTACGGCTTTGAGCTTTCCGCGTAGTGCGGCTTGGCGCGATAATTCCATCGTTTTGTGTTTCACTCCGTCCTTGTATTCGCTTGGAGCTTTTCGTGCTTAATAGATTCCGCATGCTTGTCGCCTGTGCTTTGACCTTCGCGCTTTGCTGGGTGCCGGGATTTGCGTTTGCTGGGGACGCTGAGGACGGGGCCCAGGCTGCTGCGACCGCTCATGGGCTTTCCTATGGGATCGAGGGTTTTGAGCGGTTGGCCAAGGGGACCGCTCGTGCCATGGAGGGCCAGCCTGAGGGCTACCGGTTTCCCGTTGACGAGGACGTGGACCTTGTGGTGGCGCCTGCTGCCGATCGCGTTGTGGTGTGGATATCGCCCAAGGCGGTCGAGAAGTATGGATTGGATCCGCAGGACAACGAGTGCGTATCGGGTCTCAAGGCCCTCGTCTGTAAGCTCGACAGCGCAAACTGCATGGGAGGTGCGCAGCTGGGGGACGTGGATCTTCCTTGGTATGTCACGGCGGAAACAACGTTTGATTCCGGCGGGTATACCTATGGCTTTGACGAGCGCGGTGCGGATGGGGACCGCTATGTGGTGATTGCATCAGACTCGGGTGATGCCAAGGGCGGCGCGCGTTGGCTTGATAGCGCTCAAATGGTAGAAGCATCGTCTGTCGTATTGCGGGATGAGCAGGGGCCCTGGACCTCTCTGACCTCCTTTTTGTGCGACATCGACTATCGCCCGTTTTGGGTGTCCATAAAAACGAGCGGCCTTGCCCTGCTGATCTCCTTTGCGCTGGGCCTGTTCGCCGCGTGGAAGACTATGGGTACCTCGAGTCGCATCAAGGGCCTGCTCGACTCGGTCTTTACCATCCCCATGGTGTTGCCGCCCACGGTCTGCGGCTTTCTGCTCCTTATGCTGTTTGGCCGCTCGACCGGGGTGGGCCAGTGGCTTATCGCGCACGGCGTCTCGATTGTCTTTACGTGGCCGGCGGCGGTGATCTCTGCCGTGGTGGTATCGTTTCCCCTGGTCTACCGCACGGCGCTCGGAGCCTTCGAGAGCCTCGACACGCAAATGCTCGATGCGGCGCGCACGCTGGGCTGGTCCGAGCGACGCATCTTCACCAAACTCATGATGCCGCTCGGCTGGCCCTCGATTGCCGCCGGCACGGTGCTCGCCTTTGCCCGCGCCATGGGCGAGTTTGGCTGCACCCTGTTCTTTGCGGGCAACTATGCCGGTATTACGCAGACCATTCCCATTGCGATTTACTTTGAATGGATGGGCGGCAATACGTCGGTGGCCCTCTTTTGGGTCGTGGTCGTAATAGCGTTCAGCTTCCTAGTCATCCTGTTCATCAACATGTACACGGCGCATTCGCAAAAATACCGCGAGCGTGGCCTTTCCCGTGCGGAACGTAAGCAGGCCAAAGATCTCGCCGGACAGGGCGATTCACTCGACCCGGCGGGCGGTGATGCCTTGCGTATCGATCGCGAGGCACTGGCCGAGCTCATGCGCGATGAGCCCGCTATGCAGGGAGGTCGATAGGCCATGTCACTCGTTCTGGACATAAAAAAGCGCTATCCGGGGTTTATGCTCGATATGCAGCTTGAGGCCGGCGAGGAGCGTGTGGCGCTGCTTGGTGCCTCGGGCTGCGGCAAGAGCTGCACGCTGCGCTGCATTGCCGGCGTGGAGACGCCCGACGAGGGCAAGATCGTCGTCAACGGCGTGACCTTTTTTGACTCGGCGGCTGGCATCAACCTGTCACCCCAGGAGCGAAAATGCGCCCTGTTGTTTCAAAACTATCAGCTGTTTCCCAACATGACGGTGGCCGATAACGTATGCGCCGGTGTAAAGGATGCTGGCGACGCCGCCGCGCGCAAAAAGCTCGCCGAGCGCTATTTGGGCATTTTCAGTCTGGCCGATTTTGTCGATCGCTACCCCGCGCGACTCTCGGGCGGGCAGCAGCAACGCGTGGCGCTTGCCCGTATGGTGGCGGCGCATCCGGGCATTTTTATGTTCGACGAGCCCATGAGCGCGCTCGATGCGTATCTCAAGAGCGCGCTTGAGCAAAACATGCTCGACCTGTTCGATGTATGCAACCGCACCGTGCTCTACGTGAGCCACGACATCGACGAAGCGTGCCGCCTGTGCCAGCGCATCTGCGTGATGCACGACGGGCATGTTGAGGAGATCGGCTCCGTCGAGGACGTGGTCCGCCGTCCGCAGACGCTGGCGGCGCTGCGCCTGACGGGCTGCAAGAACACAAGCCGGGCGCGCAAGATCGGGTCTCAGGAAGTTGAAGCCCTGGACTGGGGCATGACCTTTAACGTGGGCCATGAGGTTCCCGATAACGTGACGTACCTCGGTATTCGTGCGAGCTACTTCCATGTTGACAATCGCGCGGAGCGCGGTCGCAACAGCTACGATTTGCACGTGGCCCGTGTGAGCGATTCGCGCTTTGAGCGGCTGGTGCTGCTGGACGTGCCGCGTGCTGATGCGCCCACGCGTCTGCAGTGGAAGGTGAATAAGGTGAGTGTACCCGTGGAAGAGCTGCCGCAGGCGGGTGAGACTCTGCGCATGCATTTTGATGCAAGCAGGATTCATCTCGTTTGCCGATAATGCGGGTGCGATGCGGTCGAGGAGGTAGTCCTCGACCGCTTTGTTTTCACTTCGCCGTTCGCCGATTTCTACATGACTAAACCTTATCAGTCTGATAATTAATTATCAGACAGCGAGATGCTCACATCCCAACGTTGTCGTACGCGTGTCGACGGTGTTCGTCTTGACGACAACCGTTGATATAGTTACCTTCGACGAGAAAAGGAGGGCGCGCCGATGCCGCATAAGACATATTCGCGTCGCGTTGCCGTGCGCGCCCTGTATATGGCTCGGAGCCGCATATGAGCAGGTATGTTCACGGCTCCGGGAGAGACGACGCACAACTAAATAATCAGCTGCAAAGCAGGTTCCCCAAAATTCCGGGTTTGAGCACGGCTGGGTTTTCGCCACCCACCGTGCAGCAATACCGTAGTTATCCGTATTTGGTTCGAGAGGGGAACCGTCATGGCTGAAGAATTCGATTTCCATCCGATGTGGGAGAGCCTCGGCATGAATCTTGCCGACCACGACATGCTGCTGGGCGCCGTGGGCCAGATGTACGGCGATATGTTCCTGACGCAGAACAATCGCCCCAAGTCCACGTCCTACCTGGATTTTGTCGCCACCAACATCCACAGCGGCCGTATTAAGGAGATGCTCGACAAGAAGGAGGCCGGCGAGGCCACCAAGATCGTCGGCTCGTTCTGCGTGTACGTGCCCGAGGAGATCGTGCTTGCCTGTGACGGCATTCCCGTGGGCCTGTGCTCGGGTGCCGATTGGGCAACCGATAAGGTCGAGGAGCACCTGCCGCGCAACACCTGCCCGCTTATCAAGAGCTTTGCCGGCTTTAAGCTGGGCGAGGTCTGCCCCTACATTGAGTCGAGTGACCTGGTGGTAGGCGAGAACACCTGCGACGGTAAGAAGAAAGCCTACGAGTTCTTTGCCACGCAAAAGAACATGTACGTCATGGATATTCCCAACGTGCACGACGAGTCGACGCTCGTGACCTGGAAGGCCGAGGTCAAGAAGCTCGCCGCCAAGATCGAGGACGAGTGCGGCGTCAAGATTACGCACGAGGGCCTGAAGGCTGCCATCCACGCCGTCAACGAGAAGCGTCGCGCCCTGCAGCGTCTGGCTGCCACGCGCGCTGCCGATCCGGCGCCCATCAGCGGTCTCGACAGCCTGCTGACCGTTCAGGCCGCCTTTATGGACGATACGCCGCGTCTGACCGGAGCCATCAACGAGATGGCCGCCGAGTGCGAGCAGCGCGTTGAGGCCGGCGAGGGCGTGGCGCCCAAGGGGACCAAGCGCATCCTGTACACCGGCACGCCCATGGCCGTGCCCAACTGGAAGCTGTTCAACCTCATCGAGAAGGCCGGCGGCGTCGTGGTGGGCGAGGAGTCCTGCACGGGCTCGCGCTACTACAAGGACCTGGTCGACGAGTCCGGTGAGACGGTTGACGAGATGCTCGACGCCATCGCCGAGCGCTACTTTAAGATCAACTGCGCCGTCTTTACGCCCAACGACCAGCGTATGAAGGACATTGTCCAGATGGCCAAGGACCTGCATGCCGACGGCATCGTCGACGTGGCCTTGCAGTTCTGCACGCTCTACGAGATGGAGTCGTTTGCCGTGGAGAAGGCCGCCGAAGAGGCTGGCATCCCGTTTATGCACATCACGACCGACTACGCCGGCGAGGATGCAGGCCAACTGCAAACCAGGATTGAGGCTTTCTTGGAAACCATTTAGGGCTATCCGGTCCAGCGGCTTCCCCAAGCACCCGATCTTGCCGTTCAAACCATCGCTTGCATACCAAAGTACGCGGCGCTCCTCTTTCACGGCAACCTCGGGCACCTGGGAAAGCCGTTTCCTTGGTTGGTTAAAAGGTTTGTTAAGGAGTTATATGTCGGAAAATATTGAGCAGCCGTTGCCGTCCACGTTTGAGGAGTTCAACGAGCAACGCAAGGCGGCGTTTATTCGCGTCAAGGATTATAAGCAGGCGGGTAATCGCCTGGTCGGTTTTCTGTGCAGCTACACGCCGCTCGAGATTATCGATGCCGCGGGGGCTGCGAGCGTGGCGCTGTGCGGCACGTCCGACGAGGTGATTCCCGAGGCCGAGAAGGTGCTGCCGGCAAACCTGTGCCCGCTCATCAAGTCTACGTATGGTTTTGCCTATTCGCAAAAGTGCCCGTTTACGTACTTTAGCGACATGATCATCGGCGAGACCACCTGCGACGGCAAGAAGAAGATGTACGAGCTGCTCAACGAGCTCAAGCGCACGCACATTCTGCATCTTCCGCAGGGTCGCGATCGCGCCTACGAGCGTGAAGGCTGGTACGAGGAGTGCCGCCTGCTCAAGGAGGAGCTCGAGGGCTTCTACGGCATCACGATTACCGACGATGACCTGCGTGCTGCCGTCCGTCGTCGCAACCGCTTGCGTGCGGCCCAGCTCGAGATGTTTGCGCTGCAGGCCAATCAGCCGGCGGCCATGAGCGGCGTCGACTTGATGAGCACTATGTTTGCCGGTACGTTCAGCTTTGATATTGAGGCCTATACGCAGCAGCTGGAGCAAAAGGTCGCCATGCTGCGCGAGGCCTACGACGCGGGCGAGCGCCCGGTTGCGGCGGACGCCAAGCGCATTCTGATCACCGGTTGCCCGGTGGGCGGTGTGATCAACAAGATTGGCCGCACCATCGAGTCCAACGGCGGCGTGGTCGTGTGCATGGACGACTGCTCGGGCGAGCGCACGGCGGCTATGATGATCGACCCGGACGCGCCCGACATTCTGCGCGCCATCGCCGACCGCTACCTGGATATCAACTGCTCGGTCATGACGCCTAACGACGGCCGCATGGAGAACACGCTGACCATGTGCGAGAAGTACCATGTCGATGGCGTGGTAGAGAGCGTGCTCCAGGCGTGCCACACCTTCAACGTTGAGAGCGCGCGCATGCAGGAGGCCGTCGAGGGTGCGGGTATTCCGTATATGAAGATCGAGACCGACTACAGCAACGGTGACATGGGCCAGATCGAGACTCGCATCGCCGCCTTCATCGAAACCCTCTAGCTTTCTCAGGCACCGGATCTTGCCCCTCAAACCGTCGCTTGCGTACCCAAAGTACGCTGCGCTCCTCTTTCGGGGCAATCTCCGGCACCTGAGAAACCTAGAGCTAAGGCGCCTGAACGCGCCGCTACCTTTGATGTTTAGATTGGGAGAGAGCCATGATAGGGATCGGGATCGATATCGGGTCTACGGCGGCTAAGGCTGCTGTGGTCGACGGGGAGGGTTCGGTGGCGTGGACGTGCGTGCAGCCAACCGGGTTCTCCTCGGTCGATGCTTCCGAGCGGCTGCGCGAGGCACTGGCAGCGGCTGGCTACGACGTGGCTGCCGACGACGTGCGCGTGATCGCGACCGGCTACGGCCGTGTCGCCGTGCCCTATGCGCACAAGGTCGTGACCGAGATCACCTGCCACGGCACCGGTGCCGTGCGCCTGTTTGGCGATCACGGCACGGTGATTGACGTGGGCGGCCAGGACACCAAGGTCATTCAGCTTAAAAGTGGCCGCGTGGCCAAGTTCGCCATGAACGACAAGTGCGCTGCCGGTACGGGGCGCTTTTTGGAGATCATGGCCGACCGTCTGGGTATTTCCCAACAGCAGATGGCCGACCTTGCGCGTTCCGGTGAGCCCACCAAGATCAGCAGCATGTGCACGGTGTTTGCCGAAAGCGAGGTCATCAGCCTGATCGGTCGCGGTGAGCCGCGCGAGAACATTGCACGTGGCGTGATCGACAGCGTGGTCTCGCGCGTGGCGACCATGGCCGGGCAGGCCGCGGGCGCCCCGTACTACCTGACCGGTGGCCTGTGCGAGAACGCCTTCGTGGTGGAGCGGTTGGGCGAGCTGCTGGGGTCGCCGGTGACCACCTCGCCCCAGGCTCGCTTTGCCGGAGCGATTGGCGCGGCGATTCGCGCACAGGCGCTCAATTAATGCATCCGCCGCAGGCTCGCATTCATGCGTATACTGGGAGAAAATGATTGACCGATGAGAGGAGGTATCGATGGCTGACGATCAGATTAGGCTCACGTCCATGACGGCCGCGAGCGGTTGAGCCGCTAAGTTGGCTCCCGGAGCCCTCGCCCAGGTCCTGGGCGATTTACCCAATGTGCATAACGACAACCTGCTCGTAGGGTTCGATACCTCCGACGATGCGAGCGTCTTCCGCGTAGGGGAGAACCTGGGGCTCGTGCAGTCCATCGACTTCTTCCCACCGATGGTCGACGACCCGTTCCTCTTTGGCCAGATCGCCGCGGCCAACTCGCTGTCGGATATCTACGCCATGGGCGGGCGGCCGAGCCATGCCATGAACTTGCTGTGCATCCCGAGCTGCCTGGGCATCGAGGTCGCCGGCCAGATTCTGGCGGGCGGCGCCGACAAGTGCGTCGAGGCGGGTTGCTCCATCGCGGGCGGCCATACCATCAACGACGACGAGCCCAAGTACGGCCTGTCTGTGAGCGGCTTTGTCGCGCTCGACCGCATGCTCGCCAACAGCGGCGCACGCGTGGGCGATGTTCTGCTGCTGACCAAGGCGATCGGCTCGGGCATTATCACCACGGCCATTAAGGGCGAGCTCATCGAGCAGGACGAGGCCGCGGCCATGTTTGACTCGATGCGCACCCTCAACGAGGCTCCGATTCGTCTGGCCGAGGGACTTGAGCTTCACGGCTGCACCGACATCACGGGCTTTGGCCTGATCGGGCATGCGTGCGAGATGGCCGAGGGCTCGGGCGTGCAGATTGAGCTTGCGTCGGGGGCGGTGCCGCTCTTTGACCAGGTGCTCGACATGGCGCGTTTGGGCATTATCCCCGCGGGCTCCTACCGCAACCAGGACTTCTTTGGCCCGCGCGTGACGGCCGACGAGGACCTTGAGCCGGGCATGCTCGACGCGCTGTACGACCCGCAGACGTCTGGTGGCCTGCTTATCGCGGCACCTGCTGCCGATGTGGATGAGCTTGCGCGCCGTCTGCATGCCGAAGGACGTATTGCCGCCGTCGTCGGTCGCGTGTGCGAGTCGGTGCCAGGCGGTCCTGCCGTCCACGTTGTTCGCTAGCCCGCACGTTTATGTAACTGTTTACCGTTCTCTAGAACGGTTCTTTCGAAAGGAAAAGCTATGTCTACCAAAATTGAAGTCAATGCCATGGGCGATGCCTGCCCGCTGCCCGTCGTCAAGACGCTCAAAGCCCTGAAGCAGCTCGATGGCGAGGGCGCCGTCGTGACCTCGGTCGATAATGAGACCGCCGTCAAGAACATTTCCAAGATGGCGCAGGAGAAAGGCTGCACGGCCTCGGTCGAGAAGGTTTCTGACGCCGAGTGGCACGTGACCGTGGCGACCTCTGGCGCCGTTGCCGTGGCCGATCCCGAGCAGGATGGCGCTGCCTTCTGTGATGCCAGCGCCGGCAAGGGCAAGCTCGTCATTTCCGTCTACACCGACTGCATGGGCCGTGGCGACGACGAGCTGGGCCTCAAGCTCATGAAGGCGTTTATCTTTGCCGTGACGCAGCAGGAGGAGCTGCCCGCGACCATGCTGTTCTACAACGGCGGCGCCAAGCTCACCGTCGAGGGCTCGCCGGTGCTCGACGACCTGAAGGGTCTGGCCGAGCAGGGTGTCGAGATTCTCACCTGCGGTACCTGCCTCGATCACTATGGCATTAAGGACCAGCTCGCGGTGGGCGAGGTCACGAATATGTACGTGATTGTGGAGAAGATGGAGCAGGCCGTGCGCGTCGTGCGCCCGTAGCGTATTGGTTGGAGTTGCCATGAGGGAGAAGCGCCCGGCGCTTGTCATCACGTTTCCCACCACGGCGGCCGCCATGGGCTGCGAGTCCCTGTGCATTGAGCGCGGTCTTCCCGGGCGAACGATTCCCGTACCCGGGGAGGTCGCTGCCGGCTGCGGTCTGGCGTGGAAGGCGTTGCCTGCCGATGAGGAACTGCTGCGCGGCGAACTCGCCGCGGCGGGCGTTCCCACCGAGGACTTTACGGTGATTGATATGTGGGAGGTCGTGCGATGATCTACCTGGATAACGCGGCGACGACCATGCACAAGCCGCAGACGGTCATCGATGCCGTGACGCAGGCGATGTGCTCGCTCGGCAATGCCGGACGCGGCGCCACGTCGGGTGCCCTCGATGCCGCTCGTACGATTCACGGTTGCCGCGCCAAGCTCGCGCGCCTTTTGGGTTGCCCGAGGGCGGACCATGTGTGCTTTACGCCCAACTCTACGGCGGCGCTCAACACCGCCATCAACGGGGTGGTGTGCCCCGGCGACCGTGTGGTCACGACGGTGCTCGAGCACAACTCCGTGCTACGTCCGCTTAACCGCCTGGCGGTAGAGCGGGGCGTGACCGTTGAGCATGCGGGCTGCGATGCGAGCGGCGCGCTCGACTACGACGAGCTCGAGCGGCTGGTGACGCCTGACACGCGTGCCGTAGTGGTGACGCACGCCTCCAATGTGACCGGCAATGAGGTCGACATTGCGCGCGTGGCCGCCATGGCCCATGCGGCCGGCGCGCTGGTGATCGTCGATGCCTCGCAGTCTGCCGGCACGGCGCATATCGATATGCAGGCCATGGGGCTCGACGTGGTGTGCTTTACTGGCCACAAGGGACTCATGGGTCCGCAGGGGACCGGCGGGCTGGCCGTGGCGGAGGGCATTGACGTGTGGCCGTGGGCCATGGGCGGCACGGGCGTGCACAGCTTCGATGCGCTGCAGCCGCTTGAGTGGCCCACGCGTCTTGAGGCGGGCACGCTCAACGGCCACGGCATCGCGGGCCTTTCTGCCGGCCTCGACTTTATCGAGGCGCAAGGCGGGGTCGAGGCGATCGCGGCGCATGAGCGAGCGCTGGCTGATCGCTTTCTCGCTGGCGTGCGCGAGATTCCGGGGATTAAGCTCTACGGTGCGTTTGACCAGCCCGTGCGCTCGGCGATCGTCTCACTCAACGTGGGTGATATCGACTCTGCCGAGATCTCGGACGCGCTCATGCAAGGGTGGGGGATTGCGACGCGCCCCGGCGCCCATTGCGCTCCGCTCATGCACCGCGCGCTCGGGACCGAGCGCCAGGGTGTCGTTCGCTTCTCGTTTGGGTATTTCAACACGGACGAGGAAGTCGATACCGCGATTGACGCTTTGCGCGATTTAGCCTGCTAAAGCTGCTAGACCGTTTATACTTGCGGGATGGGTGTTTTTGCCCGTCCCGTTTTTGTTTCGACCCGAAAGGTGTGCCTATGGACTCATCCGCACCGCGCGGTCTGCGCTCCGACCATGTCGTTACCGTCGGCATTGCGCTGTTCTCGATGCTCTTTGGCGCCGGTAACCTCATCATTCCGCCATTGCTGGCACTTCAGGCCGGCACGGCCACGCCGCTTGCCATGATCGGCTTTTTGATTGCCGCTATCGGTCTGCCTGTTATGGGATTTATCGCCGTCGCGCTCGCCGGCACGGCCCGCGAGCTGGCTGGGCGCGTGCATCCTAAGTTTGGCGAATTCTTCGTTGCGGCGGTGTATTTGGCCATCGGCCCGTGCCTGGCCATTCCGCGCACAAGCTCTACGGCCTTCGAGATGCTGGTGCCGCTACTGCCCGAGGGCGTTTCGCTCGGCACGGCTCGCCTGGTGTTTGCCGTTGGCTTCTTTGTCGTCGCGTTTGCGCTCACGCTGCGTCCGGGCGTTATCACGCGCGTGCTCGGGCGCATTACGGGCCCCGCGCTCATTGCGCTCATCGTGCTGGTCGTGGGTGCTGCCGTGATCTCGCCGCTGGGACCGGCTGCCGCGCCGCAGACTCCCTACAATGCCGGTGCTACCGTGCAGGGCTTTTTGACCGGTTATCAGACCATGGATCTGCTTGCGTCGCTCGCCTTCGGCATCATCATCGCCGAGACCATCCACGAGTTGGGTGTTACCGATGACAAGCGCGTGGCCTTTGAGATTTCGCGCTCCGGTGTGATCGCCGGCGTGCTCATGGCCGTCATCTACTGCGGTTTGGCCCTTGCCGGTATGCAGCTCGGCACCGTGATGTCCGACGCCACCAACGGCGCCGCCATTCTCGCCCGCTCGGCCTCCATGCACTTTGGGCTTGCCGGCACGGTCGTGGTCTTCGCCATCTTCTTCCTCGCCTGCATGAACGTGTGCATCGGCCTCATCAGCTGCTGCTCGCGTTACTTCTGCGAGACGTATGTGATCGAGGGGGGAGCGGAGGCCTCCGAGGAGGCCATGCGCCGCCCCTTCGCGATTCTCGCCTTTGTGTTCGCGGCGTTTTCGTGCGTACTCTCCAACGTGGGCCTCGACGTGATCCTTATGTTCTCGGTGCCCATGCTCAACGCCTTGTATCCCGTTGCCATCGTGCTGGTGCTTATGGGCCTGGTGCACGGTTTTTGCGACGCGCATCCGCAGGTGTGGGTTTGGGTCGGCGGCGTTGTCGCGGTGCAGAGCGTGATTACCTCGGTTCGAGACGCGTTCTTTGCGGGTGCGTGGCTGCCGTTCGATGCGCTGCCGCTGGCGGACATTGGAGCCGCGTGGGCGCCGGTTGCCGTGGTGGCGTTTGTGATCGGTCTGCTCCACAGCAAGTTTGTCGCACATTCGAGGAGCTAGGGTTTCTGCGCTTGCACAGGCGGGGAGTCTCCCCTATAATTTCCTTCGCTTTGGGACACGCAAGGTTTAGACCTTAGCTGCTCAACACCTTCGGGACGTGGCGCAGTTTGGTAGCGCGCCTGCTTTGGGAGCAGGATGTCGCAGGTTCAAATCCTGTCGTCCCGACCATATCTTGCGGGCGTAGTTCAATGGTAGAACCCCAGCCTTCCAAGCTGATGACGCGGGTTCGATTCCCGTCGCCCGCTCCATAAGATAGATGAATGGCTCTGGTTCCTTTTGGGACCAGAGCCATTTTCATATACATGCCGGGACCCCACATCCCCTCCTAAGTTGCGGTGAAATACGGACTGTTTTTCGGCTTTTATGGCCCATGTAGTCCGTATTTCACCGCAACTATTTGTAAGGTTGGATTTTGATGCCGTTGGGAGGATCGTAGCGACCGTCTACCGAGAGTGGAAATATTTTTTGAAGCTCTGACCTGCGACGTCAAGCTTTTGGTCAGCTTTTGGCAAGGCCTGCGGACGGAAGCATGCGATAGCGTAATGGTATTCTCTCCGCCGTGATGGTTATGGGGTTGGCCATGCTCGATAAAGGCAAACATTTTCCGCAGTCCTATGCAAGGATGCTATTCTCGGCCGTTGGAATTCATCAAGATGGACAGCTGCTTATAACAATTGATCCTTGGGATGAACGCCGTGCGCGCGAGCTTATGCAGGAAGAGCTCATGCTTCGTCTTTACAACCATGTGTATGCGGATCCGGTCTATTGGAATAATCTTGGGGTTGAAGATCGTATCTTTCAGCTGGCATCCGCTATTGCGGTCGTTGAACCGGATGCTGTGTTTTGCGGAGCGACAGCAGCGTTGCTCTACGGCATCGGCTCGGCGTATACGCTTCTGGATAAAGTGCAAGTGCTGCTGCCACGGTCTACAAGGCGTGATACGTATGAGTTCGTTGAATACAAGCGCTGGCGCCCGGGCGAAGTGTGGCGGCTTGGTCTGTTTACACTGACGGATCCGTGTCGAACGGTTGTTGATATCGCGCGATCGAGCGCCTTTCGCTATGCGCTGGGTTATGTCGATGGCTTGGCCCGTGAGTACGATGTCGAACGCGAAGAGCTGCGAGCATATGCGCAGGCAAATTGTCGAGGGCTGCATGGCATCGCGCGTGCTTTTGACGTTTTTGAGTATATGGACGGCAGGTCAGACAATGGCGGCGAGTCTGAGGCGAGAGCAGCGATGATTCTCGCTGGGGTTGCCGCGCCCGAGCTTCAAGTTGAGATAACGCGACCGGGAAACGCTGGCTATTATCTAGCAGATTATGGCTGGCAGATGCCAGACGGCTCATGGACGCTGGCAGAGCTGCATGGGCTAGGCAAGTTTGAAGACGAGGCTCAAAATGATCCAGAGCGGGCGGCGGCAAAAACGTATCGAGCGGCCCTCATGCGCGACGCGAACCTTCGCGCCATGGGCCACAACGTCATTCATTTCAAACTCTCGGACACCTACGACGTAGAATCGTTCGGTGCCATGATGCGCGGTTACGGCATTCCGACAATAAAACCCTACGCAGACTCCCGATAGCGAAATCGTTCGCGGTCCACCTTCAATAAGTTGCGGTGAAATACGGACTGTTGTGGCCTTTAAAGGCATAAATCAGTCCGTATTTCACCGCAACTCAGGTGGGGATGGGGTTAGTGGCGGGATTGGTGGCGGAGCTTGTCGATGGTGGAGTCGGTGCTTCGGCTGCGGGCTTCGGCGGCGCGGTCGCGGGCGTCGGCGGCGGTTTGGCGCTGGCGGCGGTAGTCGATCATGCCTTGGATGATGGGCTTGCCAAAGCTCACGACATCATCGTTGTAGATGGCGGTTCGGGCTGCGAGGAGGCAGTCGGTAAAGTCCATATGGGTCTTGCCAAAGAGTTTGACGGCAAGGGCGACAACGGTGGGCTCGTCGACCATGACGTCATCGAGCAACCTCTTCATGGCCGCAGTAATCTCAACGCGGGGAACCTTATAGACGTCGCGCAGTGTGACCACGACGCGCGTGATGATTTCGGGGTAGACGCGAGCGGTGCGCGTGGCGATGACCTTGGCGGCGCGCGGTGACAGAACCTCGTCGTCGTCAAGCAGGTAGCGCAGGATGACGGTCTCGTCGATGATGGTGCTACTCATGGATATCTACTTCCTCGGGACCCAAAATCGAATCGTCGCTTTCTGTGGCAAGGTACTCAATCCAGGCATTGCGCTCTTCGGAGCGGCGATTGGGGTCACCATATGCTTTGAGCGATCCATAGGCGGCGGTGCCGTTCTTTGAGCGCACGGCGACCGGCTGAAAGGGGAGCTTGCGCATCAAAATGCTTTGCGCGACAAATAAGCGGACAGCCTCGGCGAGCGATGTGCCCATGGCATCGTAGAGATGCTCGGCATGCTGCTTGTCTTCCTCGCGAATGCGCACCTGCAGGATGGCTCTTTTTTGAGTCGATGACATCACTGGCCCCCTTAATGAGCGTGCAATATAGTCGGTCAAATGCGGCATGTGCCGATACTTGAGCATCTTATAACGATTACTTTATTTCACTCAAGTTGATAACCATAAACACGAATACAAGCGTAGTACATCCAAAATGAGAGCGCATAAAAATCTCTGAGGCGTACGCATGTAATACACTCACCTTTATAGCTTCTAGAGAATAATTCCAACCTGCCAAAACCCCTGCAATACACCCGTATTGCAGGGCCTATGCTCAAGTTTGCCCCCTGCAACTGCGTATATTTAACCTGTATATCGTTGGAGAAACTCTACCGAGTGCATGTTTCGCCGCATGCATTCGATTCGTCGATGCCGGACCACGGGCGGTCCGGGGCAACGTCGACAGGGTCTCTCCGGCATGGGATTCAGGAGGGAGTGAACAACATGGGCAATAAACGAGTCGTGGCTGATTCTTCACGCTGCATTGGGTGCCAAACCTGTATGGCGGCGTGCATCGAGGCGCACGATATTCCCGGCAACATCGCCGCACCTCGCTTGCGCGTAACGCGCACCTACGAGATTTCCGCGCCGGTGGCATGTCACCACTGCGAGGACGCTCCGTGCGCCAAGGCCTGCCCCACGGGCGCCTTGTTCTTTGATCCAAAGAACCATCGCATCGGCGTCAACGAGGACAACTGCATCGGCTGCAAGAGCTGCGTCATGGCATGCCCCTTTGGCGCCGTGAGCGTGGCGACCACGCAGGTCCCCGTCTTGATGGGTGACGTTCGCGTGGGTTCGCAGACTAAGAGCTTCGTGCTCAAGTGCGACCTGTGCGTGGACCGTCCCGGCGGTCCGGCGTGTGCCGAGGCGTGTCCGACCAAGGGCCTCACCCTGGTAGACGAGGAGCGTCTGGCAGAACTGACTGCCGAGCGTGCCCGCGCCACCATCGAAAACGAGGCGTAAGCGTCGGGCGACAGGCCCAATGATTGTCAAATAAGTACCGAGTATTCGGTAGCAGAGAAAGGAAGGAGGGTGTCATGGAGAAGCATAAAGTGATTTGCCCGTACTGCGGCGCCGGTTGCCAGTTTAACCTCTTGGTCCAAAACGGCCAGGTCGTGGGTACCGAACCGCTCAACGGCATCACCAACCAGAGCGAGCTGTGCCTTAAGGGCATGAGCGGCTACGACTTCATCAACGACACCAAGATCTTGACTCCCCGCGTACTGCACCCGATGATCCGCCGCACCAAGGGCGCGGATCTTGAGCGCGTAAGCTGGGACGAGGCACTGGATTTCACCGCATCTAAGATGCAGGCCATAATTGACGAATATGGTCCTAACGCTGTCATGACCACCGGCTCTTCGCGAGGCGGCGGCAATGAGGCGAACTACGTCATGCAGAAGTTTACGCGTGCGTGCATCGGCACCCACAGCGTAGACAACTGCGCCCGTACTTGACACGGCCCTACTGTCCTCGGTCTGATGGACACGGTTGGTTCAGGTTGCATGTCATGCTCCATCCCCGGTATGGAGGATGCGGGCTGCATTTTCCTCTTCGGCTATAACCCTGCCGATTCGCACCCCATCGTCGCAAGGCGTATCGTGCGAGCCAAAGAAAAGGGTTGCAAGATCATCGTCGCCGACCCGCGCCATATCGAAACCGCGCGTATCGCCGATCTCTACCTTCCGATCAAGAACGGTTGCAACGTTGCGTTCCTCAACGCCTTTGCCAACTGCTTGGTCAACGATGGCCTCTACGACAAGGAATTCGTCGCCGAGCACACGAACGGCTTTGACGAGTGGTGGGAGACCATCAAGAACTACACTCCCGAATCCGTACAGGACATCACGGGTGTCGAGCCCGCGTTGATCCACCAAGCTGCCGAGATGTACGCCACGGCGAAGCCCTCTGCCATCATTGGCTGGGGCATGGGCGTATGCCAGCAGAAGCAGAACCTGAAGACGGTGCACACCATCGCCTCCATCGCCTGCGTTGCCGGTCAGATCGGCAAACCCAACTCCGGCCTCGCGCCCGTGCGTGGCCAGAATAACGTCCAGGGCTCCTGCGATATGGGCATGCTGCCCAACCTGTACCCTGGCTACCAGAAAGTCACCGACCCCGCAGTGCGTGCCAAGTTTGCCAAGGCTTGGGGCGTGCCCGAGGAAAAGCTCCCGCTCGAGGAGGGCTACAAGCTCACCGACCTGGGCCACCTGGTCGACGAGGGCAAGGTGCACTGCTTCTACAACTACGGCGAGGACCCGGTGCAGACCGAGCCCGATTCGGCCGGTATGCGCAAGACGCTCTCCGAGCTGGATCTGTTCATTTGTCAGGACATCTTTATGACGCAGACGACCATGCTCGCCGACGTCATCCTGCCTGCCACCTCTTGGGGCGAGCACGAGGGTGTCTTTACCGCATCCGACCGTAGCTTCCAGCACTTTGACGCGGCCGTTCCGCCCAAGGGCGAGTGCCGTCACGACTGGGAGATCTTCGCGGACCTGTCCACGCGTATGGGCTATCCCATGCACTACGACAACACCGAGCAGATCTGGAACGAGTGCATTAGCCTGTGCCCCAACTTTGTGGGCGCGACCTACGAGAAGATGGCTCCCGAGGGCGGCTACGCCCAGTGGCCCGTCAAGAGCACCGATGTGAACGACCACGGTACGCCCGACATGTTCGCTGGTGGCAAGTTCACCACCAAGGACGGCCGCGCCAACCTGATGGCGCACGACTGGGAGGCGCCCTCCGAGCTTCCCGACGATGAGTACCCGCTCATCCTGTGCACCGTCCGCGAGGTCGGCCACTACAGCTGCCGTTCGATGACCGGCAACTGCAAGACGCTGGCGCTGCTCGCCGACGAGCCCGGTTTTGTCCGCATGAATCCCGCGGACGCCCAGGCGCGCGGTATCAAGAACGGCGACATCGTCTCGATCCACAGCCGCCGCGGCCAGGTATTCAGCCGCGCCGACGTGAGCGACCGCATCAACAAGGGCACGGTCTATATGACCTACCAGTGGTGGATCGGCAAGTGCAACGAGCTGACCATTCACAAGGTCGACCCGGTCTCGCACACGCCCGAGGACAAGTTCTCCGCCTGCCAGGTCGACGCCATCGCCGACCAGGTTTGGGCGGAGGGCGAGGTGGAGCGTCAGTACACCGAGCTCAAGCAGGCTCTGGTCGACGCCGCCGCTCCCCAGGACGTTGAGCCCGGCGCCGCCAAGTTCGACGACGAGGCGCACGTGAATCAAATCGTGTAGTCCCGTTCTCGTTGGCTTTTTGGGCCGGGCGTCCCGTACGTTCGGGAGCCCGGCCCGTTATTTTGAAAGGAAGTGGGGATGAACCGCTTCATCGACATCAACCCGGAGAGGTGCATCGGCTGCGGAACTTGCCAGTCCGCCTGTGCCGACGCCCACCGGATGCAGGGTCTTCAGGATACGCCGCGCCTGGCGCTCGTGAAGACCGGCGGTATTTCGGCCGCCCTTGCCTGCCACCATTGCGAGGGTGCCCCCTGCGCCGAGGTTTGCCCGGTGAATGCCATCGAGCACGATGGCGACCGCATCCACGTCAAGGAGCAGGAGTGCATCGGGTGCAGGCTGTGCGCCATCGCGTGCCCCTTCGGAGCCATCCATCCCGATGGCACGTCTATCGCCGGTGTCGCAGGCATGTGCGACCCGACGCCTTCGTATCCTAAGTCCCTGAGCAGCCTGCTTACGTGGGCTCCTGGCCAGTACACCTGCGCTGTCAAGTGCGACCTGTGCGCCTTCGATCCGGACGGCCCGCATTGTGTGGCGGCGTGCCCCACCAGGGCTCTGACCGTCATGGGCGGCGCGGCCGATCGCGAGCTCGACGAGGCCAAGCGCCTGCGCTCGATCGAAAACGGTCCGTCCGTCGACGCTACCGCTGTGGCCCAGGGCCTGTCCGAGAAAGCAGAAGGGAGCGTAAACAATGGATAGCATGACGCTGTTTATCGCATCGCTTGCCGTCTCGTGCATCGGTGCGCTCGCCTCGGTTCTGCTGATCAAGGCCGATAACGCCGCCAAGACCGCCGGCTGCCTTATCGGCGCCGTCGCCGCGGTGCTTTCGTTTGTGGCCGGTATCCAGGCCGTACTGGGTGATGTCACGTCGGTCGACACCATCGTGTTCTTCCCGTTTGCCCATTTCCAGCTGCTGCTCAATCAGCTGTCCGGCCTGTTCGTGGCGCTTATCTCGGTGCTCGCGTTTGCCGGTTCGATCTACGGTCTCAACTACTTTGATGAGTACCCGGGCAAAAAGGGCCGCGCCGGCTTCTTCTTTAACACCTTCGTGGCGTCCATGATGCTCGTCATCACCGCCGACAACGTGTTTTGGTTCCTGGTCGCCTTTGAGCTCATGTCGCTGACCTCGTACTTCCTGGTCGTGATCGAGGAGAACGAGAACTCCATCCATGGCGGTTGGCTCTACTTTGTGATCGCGCACGTGGGCTTTGTGCTCATCATGGCGAGCTTCCTCACCATGACCAACTTCGCCGGCGGCTCGTTTGCCTTTGCGGATTTCCGCGCTACGCAGTTTAGCCCCGCGGTCGCATCCGTGTGCTTTGTGCTCGCCTTCTTTGGCTTTGGCGCCAAGGCCGGTATCATCCCGCTGCACGGCTGGCTGCCCAAGGCGCATCCCGAGGCGCCGTCCAACGTGTCGGCCCTCATGTCCGGCGGCATGATCAAGATCGGTATCTTCGGCATCCTCAAGGTGGGCCTTGACCTGCTCTCCGCCTCGGGCGTTCAGGTCTGGTGGGGCCTTATGGTCATGGTCTTCGGTGCGATCTCGTCGGTCCTCGGCGTGGCCTTCGCCCTGCAGGAGCATGACATCAAGCGCCTGCTGGCCTATCACTCCGTCGAGAACATCGGCATCATTCTGCTCGGCGTCGGCGCCTCCATGGCCGCCATGGCGCTCAACTCGGTCGGCATCGCCGTCCTGGCTCTGATGGCCGCCCTCTACCACACGTTTAACCACGCGATGTTTAAGGGCGAGCTGTTCTTGGGCGCCGGTGCGCTGCTGTACTCCACGGGTACGCGCAATATGGAGAAGATGGGCGGTCTGTTCCGTCGTATGCCGGCAACGGCCATCTGCTTCCTCATTGGCGCGCTTGCCATCTCGGCCATCCCGCCCTTCAACGGCTTTGTGTCCGAGTGGTTTACCTACCAGTCGCTCTTTAACGCCGCCATGCAGGGCGACAAGGCCGTCATGATCGTGGCCGTGTTCGCTGCCGTCGCGCTTGCCATTACCGGCGCGCTGGCTGTCACGTGCTTCGTCAAGGCCTATGGCGTCTCCTTTGCCTCCGCGCCCCGCTCCGAGGCCGCGGCCAATGCCAAGGAGGTTCCCGCCCCCATGGTGTTTGCGCAGGGCCTGCTCGCGGCCATCTGCGTCGTGCTGGGCATTGGCGCTCCCGTGATCGCGCCCGTGCTGGTCGATGTCGCCGCGTCCGTGCTGCATCCGTACGGTGGCGTGTTTGCCGCCGAGGGCATGGAGCTCATGAACCAGTACTCCGGCGCTGCCACCTCCACGCCCGCGATCGCTATTGCGCTCGTGGTGCTCGTCGGCCTTGCCTGCGGTTATCGCAAGCTCAAGACCGTCGGCAAGGTGCAGAAGTCCCAGCCGTGGGCATGCGGCTACGCTCCCAACGAGCATATGCCCGTCGTGGCCACGACCTTTGCCTCCGAGGTGTCCTGGTTTATGCAGCCGCTCTACACGCTGCGCGACCGCTGCACGGCCGTCTGCTGGTCCATCGCGCACTTCTTCCAGAAGCTCACCGGTGTGGCCGAGGCTGTGGAGCCCGTGCCCGACAAGGTTCTCGTCGATGCCCCGCATAAGGGTGTCGAGAAGCTCGCCGACCTCGCGACTAAGCTCGAGGGCGGCAACTACAGCATCTATATCTGCTACATCGTCGCGGCACTCGTGGTGTTCCTCGTGCTCGCCGTGCAAATGGGTTAAGGAGGGGAGAGCATGAACAACATCGTACTTGCCGTTCTGCAGGGCGTGGTCGTTATGGCTGTCGCGCCGTTCTTCTCCGGTCTCGGCCGCGTGATCCGCGCCAAGATGCACAACCGTCGCGGCCCCAGCATCATGCAGGACTACCGTGACCTGGCCAAGCTCTTTGCGCGCCCCGAGTCCCAGAGCGAGGATGCGAGCTTTGCGCTGCGCATCATGCCGCCGCTGTTCTTCGCCGTCGCCTTTATGCTTGCGATGGGCCTGCCGCTCTTTACGGCACAAAGCCCCATCCCGGTCTTTGGTGACGCCATCACCATCATGTACAGCCTGGCGCTCGCCCGCTTCTTCTTCGCCCTCTGCGGTGTGGATTCGTCCAACGCCTACGCCGGTATCGGCGGCGTCCGCGAGCTGCTCATGAGCGTGCTCATCGAGCCGTCCATGCTGCTGGCGTTGTTTGCCGCCGCCCTGGTGTGCGGCTCCACCGACATCGCTACTATGGGTCAGCACATCATGACGGGCGCCATCGATGCGCCGGTCGCCGTGATTCTCGCCGGCATCGCCTTTGCGATCGCCTGCTACATGGAACTCGGCAAGCTGCCGTTTGATCAGGCCGAGGCCGAGCAGGAGCTTCAGGAAGGTCCGCTCGCCGAGCTTTCCGGCCCGTCGCTTGCGATGGCCAAGCTCGCCATGTCCATGAAGCAGGTCCTGGTTGTCGCTTGGTTCTGCGCGATCTTCATCCCTTGGGGCGAGC
>URDZ01000017.1:0-24465 GCA_900546725.1 uncultured Collinsella sp.
AAAGGGAAGAGGCGGGGTATGCCCCGCCTCTTACACCACATCTCTGCGCGCTACCTATAGAGGCCGCAAAGAGGTCGTTTGAGGCGGTTTTGGCTGTTACTAAAAAGGTAACAGTACTCATATTTGCTATTTTTTGCCCACAGGGTTTGGAAGGGGCTGTCAATCAGGTCCCAGGGGAGGCGGTTCGAGGGCCGCAGAACAAAAACGGGGGCGCAGGTTGTCCTGCGCCCCCGTTCTCGGGCGTTATTCGTTCCCTGCGGCAGAATTTACGCCGCTTCGTCGAACTGCGAGTTGTACAGGTCGGCGTAGAAGCCGCCCTGGGCGAGCAACTCGTCGTGCGTGCCCTTCTCGACGATGTCGCCGTCGCGAATTACCAAGATCACGTCGGCGTTGCGGATCGTGGACAGGCGGTGCGCGATAACAAAGCTGGTACGGCCCTGCATCAGCGCATCCATGGCACGCTGAATAAGCTCCTCGGTACGGGTATCGACGTTGGAGGTCGCCTCGTCCAGAATCAGCGCCGGGCGGTCGGCCAAAATGGCACGGGCGATGGTCACGAGCTGGCGCTGACCCTGCGACAGGTTAGTGCCCTCCTCGTTGATCATAAAGTCGTAGCCGCCGGCGAGCGTATGGATAAAGTGGTCGCAGCGTGCGGCACGTGCAGCGGCTTCGACCTCGGCATCGCTCGCATCGGGGCGTCCGTAGCGGATGTTTTCGCGGATGGTGCCGTTAAACAGCCAGGTATCCTGCAGCACCATGGCAAACTCGCCGCGCAGCGCCGCGCGGTCCCAGTCGCGCACGTCGACGCCCTCGACACGCAGCGAACCGTCGTCCACATCGTAGAAGCGCTGCAGCAGCTTAATGAGCGTGGTCTTGCCGGCGCCGGTGGGGCCGACGATGGCGATGGTCTGGCCGGGCTGCGCCTCGCAGCTAAAGTCGTGGATGATGGTCTTGTCGGGCGTGTAGCCAAACTTGACATGGTCAAACTCCACGTGGCCGGGGCGCTTCTCGGGAATCTGCGCGTCGGCCTTCTGCTCCTCCTCGGGCGCGGCCAGGAACTCAAACACACGCTCGGTGGCAGCTGCCATCGACTGCATCGTGTTGCTCACGTTGCCCAGCTGCTGCACGGGTTGCGTAAAGTTGCGAACGTACTGGATAAAGCTTTGAATGTCGCCGGGCGTGGCATTGCCGGTCAGCGCGAGCTGCGCGCCCACCACGACGACGCCCACGTAGCCCATGTTGCCCACCAAGCTCATAAGCGGCATCATCAGGCCCGACAGGAACTGCGAGCGCCAGCCACTAATAAAGAGGCGGTCGTTTTGACGGTCGAACTCCTCGATCGAAGCCTCGGCGCGGTCGAACACCTGAATGACGTTCTGGCCGGCAAAATCCTCCTCGATAATGCCGTTGACGGTGCCTAGGACCTGCTGCTGCTCGCGGAAGTACGGCTGCGAGAAGTGAATCATCACCATCAAGATAATCGCGGCGGCCGGCAGCGTGAGCACGGTGACGCCGGTGAGCGGCAGGCTGATCGACAGCATCATGACGAGGACGCCGATAATCTGCGTGACGGACGTAATAAGCTGCGTCACGCTCTGGTTGAGCGACTGGCCGAGCGTATCGACGTCGTTGGTGATGCGGCTGAGCACGTCGCCCTTGCTGTGGCCGTTGAAGTAGCTCATCGGCACGACGGCAATCTTGGCGGCAATCTCCTTGCGCATGCGGTAGCAGATCTTTTGCGTGACACCGGTCATGAGCCAGCCCTGGATCAGGCTGCAGGCAGAGCTCGCCAGATACAGGCAGAGCAAAAAGCCGAGCGTCTTAGCGATCCAGTTAAAGTCGACATCGCCGGTGCCGTTGACCTTGGCAACCAGGCCCTCGAACAGCTTGGTGGTAACCTGACCGAGCATCTTGGGTCCCACAATATTAAAGATGACCGAGCACACGGCAAAGGCGACGGCGGCAAACACGGCAATCTTGTGCTGGCCGATATAGCCGAGCAGCTGCCTCATGGTGCCCTTAAAGTCCTTGGCCTTTTCGCCGCGACGCATGCCGCCCATGCGGCCCATGGGACCACGCTGGCGGGTGGGCTTGGGAATCTGAGCCTTGGTCTCGTCTGCCATTAGCGCTCGCCTCCTTCCATGACGGCTGCAATTTCTTCTTGGGTAAGCCCCAGCTCCTCGGCGGAAAGCTGCGACTGTGCGATCTCCAGGTACGCCGGGCAGCTGCGCAGCAGCTCCTCGTGCGTGCCGGTGCCCACTACGTGGCCGTCGTCGAGCACGATGATCTGGTCGGCGTGCATGATGGTCGCGATGCGCTGGGCCACGACCACGAGCGCGGCGTCGGTAACGTTTTTGGCCAGCTCCTCGCGTAGGCGCGCGTCGGTCTTGTAGTCGAGGGCACTAAACGAGTCATCGAACACCACGACCTCGGGCTTTTTGGCCAACGCGCGGGCGATGGCCAGACGCTGGCGCTGACCACCCGAAACATTGGAGCCGCCCTGGCTGATAGGGGAGTCGTACCCGTCCTCGCGCTCGGCGATAAAGTCCTCCGCCTGGGCGACGCGTGCTGCCTGGCGCATATCCTCGTCACTCACCATGTCGCCGGCAAACTTGAGGTTGCTCTCGACGGTACCCGAGAATAGACGACCCTGCTGCGGAATATAACCGATGCGGCGGCGCAGCTCGGAAAGTGTCATGTCGCGCACGTCGATGCCGTCGAGCGAAATGCTGCCGCCCGTGACGTCGTACAGGCGCGGAATCAGCTGCACGAGCGTGGACTTGCCCGAGCCCGTGGAGCCAATAATGCCGAGCATCTGACCGGCATGCGTGGTGAAGTTCACGCCGCTGATGACGTTGGCGCGGGCATCGGGATACTGGAAGCTCACGTCGCGGAAGGTGAGCTCGCCGCGCGGCGCGCTGGCCGCGGGCAGTTTGGGCGAGACGGGGTCGTTGATGCTGGTGGGGCAAGTGATGACCTCTTCCACGCGCTCGGCTGCGACCTCGGCACGGGGCAGGATAACCGAAACCATGGTGAGGATCATAAACGCCATGACGATCTGCATGGTGTAGGAGATAAACGCCATCATGTTGCCGACCTGCATCACGCCGTCGGACACGCCCTGCGCGCCAAACCAGACGATAAGCACGGTGATGCAGTTCATGACGAGCATCATGAGCGGCATCATAAAGCTCATGGCGCGGTTGGTGTAGAGCTGCGTGGTCATCAGGTCGAGCGAAGCCTTGTCAAAGCGCTCGAGCTCATGTTCTTCGCGGTTGAACGAGCGGATGGGCATCAGGCCGTCGAGCAGCTCGCGGGCGGTAAGGTTCACGCGGTCCACAAAGCTCTGCATCTTTTTGAACTTTGGCATGGTGAGGCCCATGAGCACGCCGACGACGGCCGAGACCGCGATGATGGCTACGGCGATGGTCCACTCCAGGCCGGTGTGGTTGGCCAGGACGCGCATGACAGCGACGATGCCCATGACGGGGGCCATCAGGCACATGCGGATAAACAGGGTTGCGGCCATCTGGATCTGCTGAATGTCGTTGGTGCAGCGGGTGATGAGCGAGGCCTGGCTAAACTTGCCCACCTCGGCCGGCGAGAAGTGCATAACCTTGTTGAAGGTCTCGCGGCGCAGGTCGCGGGCGATGGAGCAGGCGGTGCGCGAGGCCACGGCGCCGGTCAGGATGGTGGCGACCAGCGAGATCAGACACAGGCCAAACATCGTGGTCGCCATGCGGCTCAGGTAGGCGTTTTGCACGTCGGCGGGGTCGATGCCCTGTGCCTTGTACTCGTCCTGTACATAGCTCACGGCGCGCTGGGTGACGATGGAGCCCGACATGGAGCCCATTTTGTCTGCCATATCGTTGGCGCCCTCGACGAGCTTGCCCTGATCGATAAGACCGCCTTCAACGCCTAGGCGCAGGCTCTTCATGGTGATCTTGCCGCCGTCGGCGTCGATCTGCTTTTGCATGCTCTGCGCGGCTGCGGCCTTCTGCTGCATCTCGGCGAGCTGCTCGGGCGTCATCGCCGCCATCTGCTCGGGGGTGGGCATGGCCTGAGCGGCGCCGCCATCGCTTGCCTCGGTGGACGTGCCGGTCATGTCGCCCATGGAGTCGGCGTCAATGCCCTGGTCGAGCGAAAGGACGACAGTCTCGGGCAGGCTCATAATGTCGGCAATCTTGCCTCCATCGGCACGCTCTTCCTCGGTACCCTTATACGTTCGAATGCCATTTTTGTCAGCCTTGCTAAACACGGCCTCCACAGCTTTGGCGTCCTTGGTGCTCATAAAGAGTTCAAGGTCGTCGAGCGATTCGGCGCGGATGGTGTCGGGTACGGGCGAGGCGATGCCGCCTTGCTGCACGCCCACGTCGACGATGTCGCTCATATAGGTAGGCAGCGCCAGATCGGCGTTGCAGCTGATTACGATAAGCACGATAGCTGCGAACAGTGCCAGGATATGCTTTTTAAAGAGCTTGAGAATCCTCACTCGGCATCTCTCCTTTCTTGATTGCGGTCGATAATTTCGTTGGCACGCCTAAGAAGGCGCACCATCTCTTGGGTATCTGTTTCGCCGAGCTGCTCGAGGAAAGCCGCGGTGCGGGCCTCGAATTCCCGACGTTTGATTTCGAGATCCTGGAATCCCTTGTCGGTCACTATGACGTGTACGCGACGACGGTCAGTCTTTGAGTGCTCGCGCTCGACCCAGCCCTTGGCCTCGAGGGCGCGCAGAATATTGGCGATGCGGGCGCTCGAGACCCAGGCGCGATCAGCGAGTTCGCTCGGCGTGAGCGAACCGCCGGCGAGTATGAGGGCGCGCATGACGGCCATCTCGCCGCCGAGGGCTTTGTCCGCAAAGCGCGAAATGCGCTGATGCATGCTGCCGAACTCGGTAAGGAGCTGACGTCCAAGTTCACGGAAATCGGTATCTTCCACCGAAAACCCCTAACACTAGAAACTATTTTCGGTGAAAGATGATACCCTTGCACGCGCACCCTATGCGGTAGATTTTGGGACATGCCTAGAAAACTACCTTTAGGCGACCTCCGTACGCCGTCGGTGCCAGCAAAGTTAGGGGCAGATCGTTAGGCATGTCCTAAAGCCTACTCAGAGGTACTTTACCCTGCTAAAGCTGGCATAACAGCTAGAGTGAACGTCGTACAAAGGCAAGGAAAAAACTAAACAAATCGGTGAACGGTAGTTGTTCGCGCTCGCATTTCCTGCGGATTTGTAAAAAACGCCATTATGATATAAAAAAAGAAACATATAACAGCCCAGATGGAGAGGGTGGCTATGTTATCCTTCTCAGACGGGTGAAATCTTGGGTTTTGGGTTGTAGTTCCAAGGTGGACAAACGTTTTTCCTGCACCAACGTGTGGTGAAGAACGGAAGAAGCCGGTAGTGCAAGCCGAAAATTCAAGAATTCAATAAGCAGCGGTGTGAGAGAGCGCCGCATTACACGTAACTAGGAGCGTGGTTACACAATGCAGGAGGCATGGGAAGGCTTCAAGGAAGGTATCTGGACGGGAGAGGTTGACGTCCGAGACTTCATCCAGAAGAACTACACCCCCTACGAGGGCGATGAGTCGTTCCTCGTAGGTCCGACCGAGCGTACCAAGGAGCTGTGGGGCGAGGTTCTCGACCTGCTGCTTAAGGAGCGCGAGCAGGGTGGTGTCCTCGATATGGACACCAAGACCGTCACGGGTATCGTGAGCCACCCCGCTGGCTACATCGATAATGCCCATCGCGACAAGGAGACCATTGTTGGCCTCCAGACCGACAAGCCGCTCAAGCGCGCGCTGCACGTCAACGGTGGTATCCGCATCGCTTGCCAGGCTGCCAGCCAGCACGGCTACAAGGTCGACGAGAACGTTGTCGAGCGCTACACCTTCGAGCGCAAGACCCACAACGCTGGCGTCTTCGATGTCTACACCCCCGAGATGCGTGCTTGCCGCTCGGCTCACATCATCACCGGTCTGCCCGATGGCTATGGCCGCGGCCGCATCATCGGCGACTACCGTCGTGTTGCCCTGTACGGCGTCGACTACCTGATCAAGGACAAGGAGGCCCAGAAGGCTTCCACTCCGACGGTCATGACCGCCGACAACATCCGCGACCGTGAGGAGCTGCAGGAGCAGATCCGCGCCCTCGGCGAGCTCAAGATGATGGCCGAGACCTATGGTTTCGACATTTCCAACCCTGCTACCAACACGCAGGAGGCCATCCAGTGGATGTACTTCGCCTACCTTGCTGCCGTCAAGGAGCAGAACGGCGCCGCTATGTCCATCGGCCGTACCTCTACGTTCATCGACATCTATGCTGAGCGCGACCTTGCCAACGGTACCTTCACCGAGGAGCAGATCCAGGAGTTCGTGGATCACTTCATCATGAAGCTCCGCATGGTCAAGTTTGCCCGTACCCCCGAGTACCAGGCCCTGTTCACCGGCGACCCGCAGTGGGTCACCGAGTCCATCGGCGGCATGGGTGTCGACGGCCGTACGCTCGTTACCAAGATGAGCTACCGCTACCTGCACACGCTCGAGAACATGGGCACCAGCCCCGAGCCCAACATGACCGTTCTGTGGTCGACCCGTCTGCCCGAGAACTTCAAGAAGTTCTGCGCCAAGACTTCTGTCGCCAGCTCCTCGATCCAGTACGAGAACGACGACCTCATGCGCGTTTACCACGGCGACGACTACGGCATCGCCTGCTGCGTGTCCTCCATGCGCATCGGCAAGGAGATGCAGTTCTTCGGCGCCCGCGCCAACCTGGCCAAGTGCCTGCTGTATGCACTCAACGGCGGTGTTGACGAGGTCTCCAAGAAGCAGGTCGGCCCCAAGTATCGCGCCGTCGAGGGCGATACGCTCGATTACGACGACGTTGTGGCCAAGTACAACGACATGATGAAGTGGCTCGCTGGCGTGTACGTCAACTCGCTGAACATCATTCACTACATGCACGACAAGTACTGCTACGAGCGCATCCAGATGGCTCTGCACGACAAGCACGTGCACCGCTGGTTCGCTACGGGCATCGCTGGCCTTTCCGTCGTGGCTGACTCCCTGTCCGCCATCAAGTACGCTAAGGTCCACCCCGTCCGTGATGAGAACGGCATCATCGTCGACTTCGAGACCGAGGGCGAGTTCCCCAAGTACGGTAACGACGACGACCGCGTCGACCAGATCGCTCACGACGTTGTGCACCAGTTCATGGAGTACATCCGCATGAACGACACCTACCGCAACTCCGTGCCCACGACCTCGGTTCTGACCATTACCTCCAACGTCGTGTACGGTAAGAAGACCGGCTCCACGCCCGACGGCCGCAAGGCTGGCCAGCCGTTCGCCCCGGGTGCTAACCCCATGCACAAGCGTGATAGCCACGGCGCCATCGCTTCGCTGTCTTCGGTTTCCAAGCTCCCGTTCCGCGATGCTCAGGACGGCATCTCCAACACCTTCTCCATCATCCCGGGTGCGCTCGGCAAGGAGGACCAGGTGTTCTTTGGCGATATCGACCTTGATCAGCTGGGCGAGTAACTATTGTTAGTGCTATACTAACAATAACGATTACTGATTAGCGCGCCGGTTTCGGCCGGCGGCTATCGATCGAAGGAGACACATTATGAAGGTTTCTGAAGTTTCCGAGACTCAGGCCGATAACCTGGTCCACATGCTCGACGCTTACGCCGAGAAGGGTGGCCATCACCTGAACATCAACGTCTTCAACCGTGAGACGTTGCTCGATGCTCAGGCTCACCCCGAGAAGTACCCGCAGCTGACCATCCGCGTTTCCGGCTATGCCGTGAACTTCCATACGCTCACCAAGGAGCAGCAGGACGAGGTCATTTCGCGTACCTTCCACGACAAGTTCTAAAGGGGTTTAACTCCCGCAGGATCGCCGGGCCGCTTTGGGTTACTTTCCAAAACATTTCCGCAGGACGCAAAGGGCTCCGCCGCGCGAAGCGCGCAGCGGAGCCCTTTGCATGTCCGAGGACGTTTTGGAAAGTAACCCAAAGCGGCCCGGCGGGGGTCCTGTGTAGTCACCCTTTAGGCGGAACTCTCCTAATTATTTGGATGAGTCGTTTACTTGCTTGTGCTGTTACCGTCTTCCCGCTGTTGTTGGGGTATGCTTTGTTCGTATGTAAACGTTTGACATGTTGATGGGGGAGGGTGCTATGGCTCGCGAGGGCGCTCGTTCTAAGGATTCTGCTAAGCCTGGCATCAAGGAAGTTGCAGCGGTGGCGGGGGTTTCGCCTACTACGGTATCTCGCGTGCTTAATAATCGCGGCTATATTAGCCAAGAGACCCGCGATAAGGTCCATGCCGCGATGGAGCGCATCAACTATACGCCCAACGATATCGCCCGTGCCATGCTCAACGGTCGCCTGAATCTTATCGGTATGATCGTTCCCTTTGTGAGCAGCCCGTTCCATGCTCAGGTTGTGCAGGCGGTCGAGCGCACGTTAGCGGAAAACGGCTTTAAGATGTTGCTGTGCAACAGCGCCAATCGACCCGATCTTGAGCGTTCCTATATTGACATGCTCCGCCGCAATATGGTCGACGGCGTCATCGTCAACTCCCTCAATATCGGTGCCGAGGCATATGCCGAGATGGGCTTGAGCCTGGTTGGCATCGACTGCGATCTTGGCGAGGGCTCTGTCCAGATTGCAAGTGACAGCTATGGCATTGGCGAGCTCGCCACGCGCCGTCTGATTGATGACGGCTGCAGGCGTATCCTGTGCCTGCGCAGCAATAGCCGCATGCGCATGCCTGCCAATAAGCGTACCGATGCCTACCTCGATGTTGTTGAGCAGGCCGGTTTGTCCGCGCTTGTCTGTGAGGTTGAGTTCGTTAAGCCCGACGACGAAAAGGGCGCGGTCGTTGCGAAGATCCTCGATGAGAACCCCGATATTGACGGCATCTTTGCGGGAGACGATACGATGGCGGCCATCTGTCTCAACGTGATGAAGCAGCGCGGCTTGAGCGCTCCAGACGATATTAAGGTCGTGGGCGCGGATGGTGCCCGCCGAACTATGACGTTTATGCCTGACTTAACAACCGTACGTCAAGATATCGATCGCATCGGAGAGCTCGCGGCGCAATCCATCATCGCTCTTATTAACGGCGATAATCCCGAATCGAATATCAAGCTTCCCGTTGAACTTATTGAGGGCAAAACCGCGTAGTTCATCCCGTGCCAAAAGAATTCCTCAAACGCCTCTGATGACCGTTCACCGGCATATGTCAATCGTTTGCCGACGACTGGAACTGCGAAAAGACGTATTGGTGTGAAAACGTTTGACATATGAAAACGATTGATATATCTTGCCATTGTACCGAGTTAGTATGTCGTGGAAAGGAAGTCTCGGATGCACAAGGTGTATTACCAGCCTGAGGGAATTTGGGTAGGCGACATCATGCCGTACGGCGAGGACGGCACGTTCTATCTCTATCATCAGCGTGACACGCGTAACCCCGAACCTTTCGGAGAGCCGTTTGGCTGGGCACTCGCTACGACCAAGGATTTCGTCAACTACAAGGACTTTGGCGAGAGCCTTGAGCGCGGCGGCGACGAGGAAGTCGACCAGTACATTTATGCCGGCACGGTGTTTAAGGTGGGCGACAAGTACCATGCGTTCTACACTGGTTGCAATCGCGATAAGGTCCGCGCACGTTTGATGAAGCAGGTTCTTCTTCACGCAACGAGCGACGACGCCGTCAAGTGGGAGAAGAACATCGCCGAGACGCTGCTTCCGCCCCAGGAGGGTTACGATGACCGCAACTGGCGCGATCCCTTTGTGCTTTGGGATGAGGAGAACGAGGAGTACATGCTCATCCTCGGCACGCGTGTGGGCGAGGACAAGCGTCTGATGACCGGCCGCCTGGTCAAGTTCACCTCCAAGGATCTGACCAACTGGGAGTTCCAGGGCGACTGGTGGAACCCGGGCCTGTACACCATGTTTGAGATGCCTGATCTCTTTAAGATGGGCGACTGGTGGTACCTCGTCTTTTCCGAGTACAGTGATGGCAACAAGACCCGTTACCGCATGTCTCGCTCTATCAACGGTCCTTGGATCACTCCTGCGGACGATTCCTTCGATGGCCGCGCGTACTATGCCGCGCGTACCGCATTTGATGGTGAGCGCCGCGTTCTCTTTGGTTGGGTTCCTACGCGTGACGAGGGCGGTGACCCCAGCTCTTACCTGTGGGGTGGCACCTTTATGCCCCTCGAGATCGTTCAGCGTGCCGACGGAACGCTCGGCACCAAGCTCCCCGACAGCATGCTTGGCGCCTTTGGCGAGGGCAAGGCTGTCGAGACCTTTGAGCTTTCCTGCGAGTCGGGCAAGGTCGAGCAGGTGCTCGCCGCGGATGCCGGCTCCACCTACTTGCTCGATGCCGACATTGAGCTCGGCGGTAACGCTGCCGGCTTCTCGGTCAAGTTCGCCGAGGACGCCGAGACTGGTCTTGCCTATGAGTTCCGCGCCAACCTGCGCGAGGGCAAGCTCGAGTTCACGCCGGCTCCCCAGTACCCGTGGTTCCAGGTCAACAACATGGGCCTCGAGCGTCCGTTGTTCTTTAAGGGCGAGGGCACTCACCATGTGCGTCTGGTCGTCGACGACGACATCGCGACCATCTTTGTCGATGATGTTGCGCTCAACGCTCGCTTCTGCAACAAGCAGGGCCAGGGTGTGGCGCTTACCGTCACCGACGGTGCGCTCAAGTGCGCAAACGCAACGATCGCGTCTCTGTAGCGGCAACGAACCGTTTTATGATTTAGAAAAGGAATGGAGAGGAACATGGACTACAAGGCAGTGTCCCAGCAAGTCGTCGACAACGTCGGCGGACTGGAGAACATCGAGGGCGCCACGCATTGCGTGACCCGTCTGCGTCTGGTGCTCAAGGATACGAGCAAATACAACAAGGCCGAGCTCGAGAACATCGATGGCGTCAAGGGCGTGCTGTACAACAGCGGCCAGCTCATGATCATCTTCGGTACCGGTACCGTCAACAAGGTTTACGATGAGTTTATGGCTCTGACGGGCGTTAAGGAGATCAGTGCTTCCGAGGTCAAGGGCGCCGAGGCGGACAAGAAGGGCAAGTTCTTCTCGGTCCTCAAGGTATTCTCGGACATCTTTATCCCCATCATTCCCGCCTTCGTCGGCGCTGCAATCATCATCGGCCTTAAGTCGCTGATCGTTGCCAACGGCCTCTTTGGCATGGAGGGCAGCCTCGCCGATCACAGCGAGTTCCTCAAGAACCTCGCAAGCTTCTTTGCCATTATCGCCACCACGTTCGACTACCTGCCTGTCCTGGTTATGTACAGCGCGGTCAAGCGTTTTGGCGGTAACCCGATCCTGGGCATCCTCGTCGGTATCGTCATGGTTCACCCGAGCCTTATGAACCGCAACACGTTCGTTATGGACCCGACGGGTGCTGAGTACTGGAACTTCGGTCCGCTATCCATTCCCATGGTTGCTTTCCAGGGCGGTGTGTTCCCCGCAATCCTGACTGCCTGGTTTATGGCCAAGGTCGAGAAGATTGCCCAGAAGTACATCCCCGAGGTCGTTTCGTTCGTCTTTGTCCCGACCGTTACCCTGATTCTTGCTAACGTTGCCCTGTTCACCGTGTTCGGCCCGCTCGGCAACCTGATCGGTGACGTCCTCGCCGGCGTAATCGATATCCTGTACAACAGGATGGGCGTCTTTGGTGCCTTTGTCTTCGCCGCGTTCCTGCAGCCGCTCGTCGTTACCGGTACGCATCAGTTCATCCAGGGTATCGAGGCAAACCTTGTTGCCACGACTGGCTTCAACTACATCCAGGCCATCTGGTCGGTTTCCATCATCGCCCAGGGCGGCGGCGCCATCGGTATGTACCTCATTCACAAGAAGCACTCCAAAGAGCGCAACATCTGCATGTCGTCCTTTATCCCGACGCTGGTCGGAATCTCCGAGCCCGCTATCTTTGCTGCAAATATGCGCTATTCGATCATTCCGTTCATCTGCGCATGCATCGGTGCAGGCTGCGGCGGTGCCTTCGTCAAGCTCTTTGAGGTGCGCGCTATCGGTCAGGGTCTGACCGGCGTGCTTGGCCTGCTCATCGTCACGCCCGAGACCCTCGTGTGGTATGTGGCTGGCAATCTCATCGCCTTTATCGTGCCGATCGTCTTGATCTTTGCCTACAACAAGGCAAAGGGCGTGCCGACCACCGATGAAGAGGGCGCTGGCGCTGGCTTCGACGTTAGCTTCTAGTTGAGCCGTTCAGTGTAATCTGAGGATAAGTTCATTTGAGGAAGGGCGTTCGACTCGTGTGAGTCGAGCGTCCTTCCCCATAGACGAGAAAGTCAACGGCGATGTTAAATCAAAAAAACAAGGTGACACGCGCGGACTATGAGCAGTGGCGTGCCGGACAGGATGAGACGGCGGCTCGCATCGCGTCCGACCCCGATAGGCTTCTGTTCCATGTGGAGCCTGAGCTTGGCTGGCTCAACGACCCCAACGGTTTGGTTCAGATTGGTGATACGTATCACATCTATCATCAATACGATCCTTTCGATGCTGCGCATGGCGGTCCAGTGCTTTGGAACCATCTGACGACAAAGGATTTTGTGACGTACGAGAATCACGGCCCCGTGCTGTTCCCCGATTCCGATTTGGATTCGAGCGGAGCGTATTCTGGTTCTGCCTTTGTACGTGATGGCAAGATTCACTACTTCTATACCGGCAACGTCAAGCATTTTGACCGCGATGATTACGACTACGTGTTGACGGGCCGTGAGCAAAACCAGATTCATATGGTTGCCGAGAATCCCGACGAATTGGGCGAGAAGCGCATGGCTGTTGGACCAGTCGATTACCCCGACGATATCGGTACGCACGTGCGCGACCCCAAGATCCTTGAGCACGATGGTATCTACTACATGGTTCTGGGCGCTCGTACGAAAGACGACCGTGGCTGCGTGCTTGTCTATACTTCGCGTGATTTAGGGGTCTGGAGCTATGCGACGCGCATTGAGCTGGACGAGAACTTTGGCTTTATGTGGGAGTGCCCCGATCTGTTTGAGCTCGATGGCGAGCTTATTCTCGTTTGCTGTCCGCAGGGTGTGCCTGCCGATGGTTGGCGTTACCGCAATCCGCATCAGTGCGTGTGGTTCCCTATCGAGGCCGATTGGGAGGCGCCGAGCTTTAAAATCGTCGGGCAGGGCATGCCCCCGATGGTCGATGCCGGTTTTGATTTCTATGCTCCGCAGTCCTTTGAGGATGCTGCAGGCCGGCGTTTGATGATCGGATGGTCGGGTTGCCCCGATGCGACGGCAGAAAACCCGACGGTGGCGCGCGGGTGGCAGTGCGCGTTGACGGTGCCGCGAGAGCTGAGCATGCGCGATGGTAAGCTCTGCCAGCAGCCGGCGCACGAGATTGAGAGGATGCGCGGCGACTGCGTTCGCGCGACAGGCGGTGAAACCGTTGAGGAGCCGGGCCGCCTGTTTGATCTTGTGGTTTCCTGTGAGGGCGCCAAGATGGTCGAGCTCGAGATTCGCAAGGGTGTCTTTGTGCGCTATGCAGACGGGATGCTTACCCTCGACATGGGTGACGAAGGCTATGGGCGCGACCAGAGGTCGATCGAGCTCAGCGAGCTTCGCGACCTGCGCGTGCTTTCGGACACTACGATGGTCGAGATTTTTGCAAATGGCGGCGAGGCGGCACTTACGAGCCGTACCTATTCGCCGGCGGTTTCGGCGATGGGGTTGCATGCCGAGGGTGCGGCATCGATGAATTTCTACCGCCTCGTGCATTAACCGTGCATGGGGCACGATTGGACTTGCTGGGCGAAATGAATCGCAGTTGCCGCGGCCAACTACCGTTTATCGCGTATAGCGACCGTTTGCGGAGTAAGTAACACTTAGTAATAAACCGTGTAGAATCTCAGGTTAGCACGGAGTTTTCCAGGGAGACGCTGTCCTTTGTTGTGCGCAAGGGGCGGCGTCTCTTTGGCGCTTGGACGCCGTTGTGCAACAGTGCGGCGGCGCGTGCCATGTATTGAAAAGCCAATGTCGAGATGGGTCGTGATAATAATGGGCAAGTACGTAATCGTGGTTGAGTCTGGGTCGGATGTGACGCCGGAGCTCTGCGAGCGCTACGGCATCGTGCGCGTGCCCATGCATGTCACGATTGGTGACGAGACCGTCGAGGACGGCTCCATCGATCCGCTCGAGATTTACTCGCGCTGCAACGAGTTTGGCGTAATGCCCAAGACCAGCGGCTGCGCGCCTGCAGATTTTGCGCACGTATATGACCGTATCCATGCCGAGCAGCCCGATGCGACCATTCTGCATCTTGCGTACTCCGAAGTCACGACTTGCTCGCATCAGTCCTCCAAGATTGCGGCTAAGGGCCGCGACTACGTATTCTCCATGGATACGCGTTTTGTCTCGGTGGGCCAGTCGCTCGTTGCCGTCGAGACCGCCAAATACATCGAGGCTCACCCCGATGCCACCGTCGACGAAATTTTCGCCTTCACCAATTCGGTGATGGACCGTGTGCTGCTGGGCTTTGTTCCTACCGACCTAGCCTTCCTTAAGGCGGGAGGTCGTCTGTCCAACGTGGCATTCCTTGGCGCCCACCTGCTCAAGATTAAGCCCTGCATTGAGGTGACGGGCGGTAAGTTTGTGGCGACCAAGAAGTTCCGCGGCTCTATGCTCAAGTGCGCCCGCGCCTTTATTGACCACATGGTTGCGAAGGGCGAGATTGACTACTCGCACATTGGCCTGGCGTATTCGGTAGGCCTTTCCCAGGAGCTGCGCGACGACATGGAAGTCTATGCGCACGACCTGGGCTTTAAAGACGTTACCTGGACTCAGGTCGGCGGTGTCATCTCGAGCCATTGCGGCCCGACCGCCTTCGGTGCGGTGCTCACGCTCAAGGCGTAAAGCCTGGCGTCTATCGATTTCTATTGCCTCGGCGGCGGGCGGGTTGCGATAACCTTCCCGCCGCTCTTGCGTAGGGCCAAATAGGACAACCCAATTGACCGCTAAACCGTTTCGCCATCATGCGTATGGGCTAGAATGATTCTGGCATTTATGTAGCTAAAACCAATGAGAGGCAAGGTAGCGGGAATGGCTGAGATGACGCTCGAGGGTGTGGACGCTCATCCCGAGGACTCTGCGTTTGCCCTGGGCCGCGTACATTCGATCGAAACGATGGGTACTGTCGACGGACCTGGCATCCGCTTTGTGGTGTTTGTTCAGGGCTGTCCTATGCGCTGTGCGTATTGCCACAACCCCGATACCTGGTCGGTTAACGGCGGCACCATGGTGACCGTCGAGCACCTGATGGACGAGTTCCAGAGCAACCATGAGTTTTACCGCAGCGGTGGTATTACGGTGTCCGGTGGCGAGCCGCTCCTGCAGCCCGCGTTTTTAGCTGACCTGTTCCGCGCCATGCACAATAACCCCGATGGTCGCGTGCATACCTGCTTGGATAGCTGCGGCTATGCGTTCGATCCCGCGCATCCCGAGAAGTTCGATGCCGTACTCAACGAGACCGATATGGTGCTGCTCGACATTAAACACGCCGATCCCGTCGAGCATAAAAAGCTGACCGGTTGCGATCCCGCACGCATTCTGGCGTTTGGTGACGAGCTCGCGCGTCGCAAGATTAAGGTCGTTATCCGCCACGTGGTGGTGCCGGGTATCACCGATACGGTGGAGGAGTGCGAGGCGCTCGGTCGCTTGATTGCCCCGTGGCATAACGTGGTCGGCCTGGAGATGCTGCCGTATCACACGATGGGCGTCGTCAAGTATGAGCAGCTGGGGATTCCCTATAAGCTCGAGGGCGTTCCCCAGATGGATACCGCGCGCATGCCCGAGCTACGCAACGCCGTCATGATGGGCATGAAAAAGCGCCGCGCGGAACTCAAAAACGCTATCGGCTAGCGAGCCATTTTCGCTCCCCAAGGGCACTCATTGGGGACAGACTTAAATGAGTGCCCCTGGACACCAAGTTGATTGCCAAAGAGCCCCGTCAAGTTGCGGTGGAATAGTTCTTGTTTTTCGGCTTATGCCGCCCAAACAGGAACTATTCCACCGCAACTGCGTTTTGGGCGGAGATGCGCAACAGAATCGTGCCATTTGGATAAATACGCTTGTGGTTTCTTTAAAGACGCCTTAAACGCCGCTGAATATCTTTGGAAAGAAATGCCTGCTCGGTATTATGCTGCTCGTATATGAACGGTAGCAGTCAAGAGACCACGTGCGAAACAACGCATCGCGGGACGAGTATGTGCCGCAGCATAGCAGCAGATATGAGACGAAGGGCACGTCTTCACGTGGCCTTGCTGACGCTCGCATCCGCGTGACGAAGATTGCCGCCATTGGGATGCTGACGTTGGCGGTTATTATCCTCGGAATTACCGCCAAAACCTACGCGTCGGAGCGAATGGCACACTCAGATGCGTCAACGGTACAGACGCAAAACAAAAAGGTCTCTGAATCTAAAGCCACCGCAAGTCAAACCCTGTCGACAGCGAGCCTCAAGACGAGGCTTTCGAAGGCGGACTTTAACGATATTCCCTCAGGCGATACCGTGCAGACCTTCTCACTGGTTGATGACCAGATCCCCGCCCTGGAGGATGAGAGCCTCGCCGCGCTCCAAGATGCCTTGAGTCAGGCGCAGAAGCTGGGGGATGTGGGCGTAGTGTTCTACGACCTATCGAGCGGCAAGGGCGTGACGTATAACGCGGACGCCGAGGTGTACGGTGCGAGCAGTTATAAGGCACTCTATGTACTCTACGTCTGCGAGTCACTGGTCGAGACAGGGCAAGTATCGCTCGATGATACTCTGGGCACCTATGGCGGCTACAGTATGGGCTGGCTGACGGTTCGCGACCTGATCGAGGCCGCGGTCGTTAATTCGGACAACGATTCGTTTATCGCGTTGCGTGCGGCGTTTGACCGTGTCGGTTACGAGGATTGGATTGTCGGTCTTGGCGTCGATTACGATACCGCACTCGATCCGATGAGTGATTTTCCCACTTATTGCCCGCGCACCTCGGCCAAGTTGTGGCGCGAGATGAGCGAGTATCTGAGCTGTGGCAGTGAGACCTCCCAGTGGTTATCTGAATTGCTGTCATCAACATCGCGCTCATTTATCCGTGACGGCATTGCGGACGACCAAGCCTTGGTGCGCAACAAGGCAGGCTGGATTAGCGAGGATGGTTGCTATTCGACATGCGATGCGGGCCTTATCGACATCGATGGCCGTACCTATGTCATGAGCATCATGACATCGATGCCGTGGAGCGACCACTCGAGCGAGGTTACGGCAGCGATTGCAAAGGTTCTGTTTGATACGCGAGCCGCACTGGCCTAGCGTGTTCGTTTGACGAGGTCAAACAAAATGCTGGTACCATACCGTGGTTGAGAATTTCGTATAGGTTTGGGGAATAGCATGGCTACCATCGCGATTATCGGTGCACTCGAAAAAGAGATCATGCAGATTAAGGAAGAGCTGAGTAACGCTTGCATGGTACAGGAGGCGGGCTTGAACGTTGTGACCGGCGGGCTCGACGGTCTGTCGATTGTCGCCACAACGGCGGGTATGGGCACGGTGAATGCCGCCGCCGCAACACAGCATCTCATTAGTAAATATGCCCCGCAGGCCGTTGTGCTCTCGGGTATCGCGGGCGGTTTGAACCCCAAGCTCCATATCGACGACGTGGTTATCGGCAAACGCCTGCGCTATCTGGATACCGATACCGCGCTTATCGCCGAGTCTGCACCGGGGCTCGAGGAGTTTGGCTCGACGCCTGCGCTGGTCGATATCGCTGCCGATGTGCTTTCTGAGCGTGGCTTTGTCAACGCTTCGACAAATGCAGCCGCTTCGAACGAGGGAGCCAAACAATTCCTGGTCGGCACGATTGCCACGGGCAACCGCTTTGTGACGGGCGCCGCCATGCGTAACGACGCTATCGAGGCGACGCACGCAGATTGTGTCGGCATGGAGGGCGCGGCGATTGCCCATGTCGCAACTAAAAATGGTGTCGATTGCCTGGTGTTGCGCGCTATCAGCGATAATTGTGATGAGGCGTACGATGCGATTTGCGACCGCGAGTTCGACCTGTTCGAGTATGCTCGCACCGCGAGTGGCATTACGCTCGATATCGTTCGCCGTATCGCTGCTATCTATTAGCGCGCTCTTTTGTAAGAACCTACGACCAAGGAGTGTCCATGGCCGATTCCATTAACTACCAGCTTGCCAAGTTCGTTGCCAGCTATGGCAAGGTTTCGCAGATTCCCGAGTCCACCTGCCCCGAGGTGAGCTTCGTCGGCCGCTCCAACGTGGGCAAGTCGTCGATCATGAACAAACTCTTTGGCCGCAAGAACCTGGTGAAGGTTTCGAGCACACCGGGCAAGACGAGCAACATCAACTTCTTCGAGGCCGACGACGTGCACTTCGTCGACCTGCCGGGCTATGGTTTCGCCCGTCGTTCCAAGGCCGAGCGTGACCGCTGGGCAGAACTTATCGGCGACTTCTTCGACTCGGAGCGCAGCTTTAACCTGGTCGTGTCGCTGGTGGATATTCGTCACGACCCGAGCAAGCTCGACCATGACATGATCGACTACCTGCAGGGCAACGAGTTCAACTTTATCGTCTGCCTCACCAAGGCCGACAAGCTCAGCCGCACCCAGCAGGCCCGCCAGGCAGCAGCCATCAAAAAGCAGCTCAACGTCCCGGCCGAGAACGTGATCATCACAAGCTCCCAGACCGGTACCGGCATCGACGAGCTTAAGCGCCTCATTGCCGAGGCCTGCCTCTAGTGAGTGCCCCTTACCAGCAAGAGCCCCTGCCAATAAAAATCAACTATCAGCCTGGCGCCCCTTCAAAGCGTGGGTCCCTGTAGACATCCTCAGCAAGGTAGGCGCAGGGACGGTCGGGATATTCCCTCAAAATCATTCCGCAGCGCGAAGGCCCCTTGTCCGTCGCTCCGTAGGAGCAGGACAAGGGGCCTTCATGCGCGAGGACGATTTTGAGGGAATATCCCGACCGTCCCGGACAGGTATATGAGGAGGATGTCTACAGGTACTCGATTTGAGCGCCTTCCGTGTCGCACGTGAGGATATGCGTGTCGCACTTGGGGAACTGCTCGCGCAGCTTGACCTGCAGGAACTTTGCCACGATGGTGTCGTCAGTCACGGCCATGAGGGTCGAGCCCGAACCGCTGATCCAGATGGTCTTGGCGCCGCCGTTAAGGCAGGTGTCGCGCACGGCGTTGTAGTCGGGAATCAGACGGCGACGATAGGGTTCCTGGATGCGGTCGTCATTGGCGGCGGCAATCAGGTCGAGGTCACCAGTCTCCAAGCCGCGCGTCATACCGGCGATGCGGCCCATCTGCCACACGGCGGTGGAGAGCGGAATCTCCTGCGGCACGACCTTGCGCGCCTCGCTCGTGTGTACCTCGTAGGGCGGAATCACGGTAATAAAACGCAGGCGATCGCTCACCTCGTAGCGCAGGCACTGGGGGAGCGAATCGGTCGGCGTAAAGGAGCAGACGGCGCCGCCCAGGATGGCGGGGGCGACGTTATCGGGATGGCCCTCGACTTCGGTGGCAATGCGAACCAGCTCGGCGCGGTCGACGGTGTGGCCTGTCAGTGCGGCGGCGGCCATAATGCCGGCGACGACGCAGGTGGAGCTGGAGCCCAGGCCGCGGGCGACGGGAACGTCAGTCTGAATGTCGATGGCAACGGGAAAAGCCGTCTCGCCCCATGCGGCCAGTGCATCGACAAAGCTGACGTAGACCAGGTTGTCCTCGTTTTGGAACTCTTCGGGGCAGCCCGTGATGGTGAGCTTATCGGCGCGCTCGAAGGTGAAGTGCGAGTAGAGGCTGACGGCCATGCCGAGGGTATCGTAGCCAATGCCTAAGTTTGCGCTGGTGGCGGGGACGGTGATTTTGATCATGGGAATCTCCTGGGCGGTCTGCCTGTTTAGTTCGCTGCTCGGGCAGTCCTGGCTCGCTCGGAAAGCACATTAAGTGCTTTCCGGCTCGTGCGGAACTCGCGACGAACTAAACAGGCAGACCCGCATGTCAGTTCGTCATCATCCCGGTGGGTATCTGATAAAAGAAAGTGCGCCGGCTTTCGCCGGCGCCTTATAAGGGGTTTTAGTTGGTAGCCATCTTTTTTGCTGCAGACTCTACGTAGTTGGCCATGTCGGCTACGTCGCAGACGTCTTCGAAGCGGACGGGCTTGGATTCGAGTTCGGCGAGCTGGGTCGGGGCGACCGTGTTGGTGGCCTGCTCGAGCACACGCATAGCCTCAAAATCATCTTCGGGAACATCGAGGCCCAGGGCGTCGCAGCAGGCGCGCGGGAACTTGTAGGGGCTGGCGGTCGAAAGCAGCACGCGAGCCTTGGCGCCCTCGGCGGGAGCGACCTTTTCAAAGACGTGATAGCCGCAAGCGGTGTGCGGGTCGATCACGTAGCCGTTGGCGTCCCAGCAACTCTTGATGGCAGCGCGGACCTCGTCCTCGCTGGCCCAGCCGCAGCCAAAGACGCTCTGAATCTTGGCCAGCAGCTCGGCGGGCACCTCGTAGCGACCAGTTTGTGCCAGCTGCTCCATAAGGCCGGCAACGAGCTCGCAGTCGCCGTCGGACAGGAAGTAGAGCATGCGCTCGAGGTTGGAGCTGATGAGGATGTCCATCGACGGCGAAATGGTCGTGAAGAACGGACGGTTGCGGTCGTAGACGCCGGTGGTCAAGAAGTCGGCGAGCACGTTGTTCTTGTCGCTGGCCACGATGAGTTTGGTGACGGGCAGGCCCATGCGCTTGGCGTAGTAGCCGGCCAAGATATCGCCAAAGTTGCCGGTGGACACACAGAACTCTACGGCGTCGCCAGCCTCGATAGCGCCGGCGCGCAGCAGCTGCGCATAGGCGGCAAAGTAGTAGACGACCTGCGGTACCAGACGGCCGACATTGATAGAGTTGGCGCTCGAAAGCACCGTGCCGGCGGCTTCCAGGCGCTCGGCAAGCTCCTTATCGGCAAAGATGCGCTTGACGGCGCTCTGGGCGTCGTCAAAGTTGCCGCGGATGCCGCAGACGGCGACGTTGTCGCCCTCCTGCGTGGACATCTGCAGGTTCTGGACGCGGCTAACCTTGCCCTCGGGATAAAAGACGGTGATGCCCGTGCCCGGAGCGTCGGCAAAACCGGCGAGCGCGGCCTTGCCGGTGTCGCCCGACGTGGCGGTGACGATCATGATGCGCTCGGCGCCGCCGTCCTTGGCGGAAGTGCGGGCCATCAAGCGGGGGAGCATCTGCAGAGCGACGTCCTTGAAGGCGCTTGTGGGGCCGCCAAAGAGCTCCATCACATAGGTCTGAGGGGCGTCAGCGCCCGGCGCAGCGTCGAGTTTGACGAGCGGCGTAACCTCTTCACTCGCGAACGTGCCGCGGTATGCCTCGTCGACACACGCCGAAATTTCTTCGGCCGTGTAATCATTCAGTAACATTCCCAACACATCTTGAGCGATTTCAAAGTACGATTTATCTGCAAGCGAGCTGATATCGACCTGCTGGGTGCCGAGCTCGTCCGAGACAAACAAACCCCCGTCGGGAGCGATGCCGGTGCGGATTGCCACCTTACTTGAGCACGATAAAGTGCGTCCTCGTGTACTATGATAAGTTCCCATATAACACTGCTCCTCGGATGCCTTGGTCCCAATCGGTGAAACCATGGTATCAGAGCGCGCAAAATAGGTTCGCAGAGGCTTTTTAGAAAGGTAACCTCCAGCCCATGATTAAGATTGCCAAGTTTGGCGGCTCGTCGGTCGCCGACGCCGAACACTTCAAGAAGATCAAGGCCATCGTCGATGCCGACCCTGCCCGCCGTTTTGTGGTGGTTTCTGCCTGCGGTCGCCGCTTTAAGGGCGACACCAAGGTGACCGACCTGCTCTACCTGGTTAACGCGCACGTTAAGTATCACGTGTCGTGCGAGGAGTTGCTCGAGGACATTGGCCAGCGCTATTTTGATATTGCTGACGAGCTGGAGCTTACCTATCCCATCCGCGAGGAGTTCGCGGCCTTTGCCGAGCGCGCCCGCTCGGGCGGTTACTCCACCGAGGAGCTCGTGAGCCGCGGTGAGTACTTCACCGCTCGCCTGATGGCCGAGTACCTGGGCCTGCCGTTCCTGGACGCCGCGACGGTCGTGGCATTCCATCACGACGGTACGCTCAGCATGAATCGCACCTCCGAGCTGGTGCAGGAGTACGGCCAACAGGGCGGCTTTGTTATGCCCGGTTTCTACGGAGCGACGCGTGAGGGCCAGATCAAGCTGCTCGACCGTGGCGGCGGTGATATCTCGGGCTCGATCCTGGCCAAGTGCCTGGGCGCCGACCTGTACGAGAACTGGACCGACGTCTCGGGCTTCTATTCTGCCGATCCGCGCATCGTGCCTGAGGCTCAGCCCATCGCCCGCGTTACCTACGAGGAGCTGCGCGAGCTTTCGTACATGGGCGCAAGTGTCCTGCACGAGGAGGCCGTGTTCCCCGTGCGCGAGGCAGGCATTCCGCTGGTCATCAAGAACACCAATGCGCCACAGGACCCCGGCACCATCATTAGCGAGACGGCCGACGAGGGCGAGGCGGAGCCCATCATTACCGGCGTGACCGGCAAGCGCGGCTTTGTCGCCATCAACGTGGCCCGCGACCGCACCAAGCCCCGTGTCGGCTTTATGCGCCGTGCGCTTTCGGTCTTCGAGCGCTATGACGTTTCCGTCGAGCACATGCCCACCGGTGTCGACCGCTTTGGCGCCGTGGTGCAGGAGCAGGACGTGCACGACTCGCTGTACTCGCTCGTGGGCGACATTCAGCAGGAGGTCGAGCCGCTCGAGATCGAGGTTGTCGAGGGCTTGGCGCTTATCGCGACTGTCGGTCGTAACCTGCGCGGCCGTGCAGGCATCTCGGGCCATCTGTTTGGCATGCTTGGTCAGGCCGGCGTGAGCGTGCGCATGATTTCGCAGAGCTGCGACGAGATCAACATCATTATCGGCGTCGAGGAGAAGGACTTCGACCTGGCGATTCAGACCATTTACCGTGCCTTCTCCGACGAAAACGGCATTGTGAAGGTCTCCGATCTGGAGGCTCCTGCGCCGGTCGATCCCGCTCTGGCCACGCTCAAAAAGTAGCGACTGCTCGGTAGATTTTTGGGTCATGTCTCAAAATCTACGGCGGGGCGTTTCGTTTCGGTTTCGTTTCGACGGGGCGGGTTTCGTGTCCGCCCCGTTCTTGTATACACTGGCAACAATAATCGGCCTGCTCGGCGTGCGGGCAAAAGCCACAACCTTTAAAGGGGGAAGCATGAAACAGTACACGGTTGCTATTTTGGGCGCGACGGGAGCCGTGGGCACCCAGATGCTCGAGTGCCTCAACGAGCAGGAGTTTCCGGTTGGCAAGCTCAAGCTGTTGGCAAGTGCACGCTCCGCGGGCAAGACCGTTGAGTTCCGCGGCGAGCAAATCGTGATTGAGGAGGCTTGCCCCGAGGCCTTTGAGGGCTGCGATATTGTGCTTGGTGCTGCCGGCGACGATATCGCCAAGGAATTGCTGCCCGAGGCCGTCAAACGCGGCGCTGTCGTGGTCGACAACAGCCATGCTTTCCGCATGGATCCCGAGGTTCCGCTGGTCGTGCCCGAGATCAATGCCGACGATATCAAGTGGCATCACGGCCTTATCGCCAATCCCAACTGCGCGACCATCATCGGTCTGGTTCCCACCTGGCCGCTGCACCAGCTTGCCGGCGTAAAGCGTATGATCGTCTCGACGTATCAGGCAGCTTCGGGTGCCGGCGCTCCCGGTATGGCCGAGCTCGAGGCTCAGCTGGCCGCCTTGGGCCGTGGCGAGGAAATTCCCGAGCCGCGCGCATTTGCCGCCCAGCTCGCGAGCAACCTGATTCCGCAAATTGGCGGCGTCAAGGAAGAGGGCTTTACCTCCGAGGAGATGAAGCTGCAAAACGAGGGCCGCAAGATCATGCACCTGCCCGAGCTGCGCGTGAACTGCACCTGCGTGCGCGTGCCCGTGCTGCGTTCGCACTCCGAGAGCATTACGCTCGAGTTTGAGCGCGATATTACGGTCGAGGAGGCCCGTGCTGCGCTGGCTGCCGCTCCCGGCGTCAAGCTGGTTGACGATATGGCTGCCGAGGATGCACACGACCGCTTCCCCATGCCGATGGACACCTCCGACCAGGATCTGATTTGGGTCGGTCGCGTGCGCCGCGACATCTCGAACCCCGAGGCTGCGCGCGGCATCACTTTCTGGTGCTGCGGCGACCAAATCCGTAAGGGCGCGGCAACCAACGCCGTCCAGATCGCCAAGCTGCTCTGCGAGTAGTGTGACTTGTCCGGCGGGGGCCGGGCTTGGTTTTCAGAACGTCCTCGACCATGTGCGGCGCCTTGTCCTGCTCCTTCGGAGCCGCGGACAAGGCGCCGCACTG